>JAOZHM010000057.1 GCA_026014845.1 Candidatus Bathyarchaeota archaeon | reverse complement strand
TGATGTACAAAAGCTGCAGAGAACACATTTGCTCTCATCAACGACCCTTGGAGGATGAACTCCTCTCTCATTTATTTCTTCCGATTCTTCGAGCACTTTTTTTGGACAAAAATGTATGCAAAAGCCGCATCCTTTACACTGATTTTTAATTATGTGGATTTCCGCTTTTGGACGTTTTACCTTTTCAATGTCCAGTGGTGTGCGCCAGATTCTCACAGGCATAGTTAAACCCCGCCCAAAGCCTTTTCAAAAACCCTTTTGGCCGTCTCTATTTCCTCTGGTGCAATTTTTTCTACTGTTGCTTGCATTTCCCGTATTTTTGAAGCGAATCTTTCGCCTTCCGCCGCTGAGGCCCATAGCAATTGCAGTCTTTCCTCGTTTAATCCATTCTGTTCCATTTTCTTCCAAAAACGTTCCACACGCTTTTGTGTATGTTCATTGGCATTTATGTAATGGCAGTCTCCTGGGTGGCAACCTGCTACTAAAACGGTTGCAGCTCCTCTTGCGAATGCTCGCTCGATGAATTTCGGACTTACACGTCCAGAACACATGGTTCTTATTATGCGCACGTTTGGCGGATATTGCATCCTGCTAACTCCTGCAAAGTCTGCACCAGCATAAGCACACCAGTTGCAACAAAAAGCAACAATCTTCTTTTCTGCATTGTGCTCTGTTACAGCGTCTATTTGTGCGAAGATTTGTTTATCGGTGAAATGGTTTTGGGTTAAGGCATCGAAAGGACATTCTGCCGCGCATGTTCCGCATCCTCCGCACGCAGCCTCTATAATCTTGATTCGCTTTAATTCCTCGTTTAAGGTTATGGCGTTGTAGGGGCAAACTTTTACGCAAAGTCCACAAGCCTTACACTTTTCAGGGTTAAAAACGGGTGTGATGGCTTCTACGGTTACTTTTCCCTTAGCCATTAATATGCCTGCGCGGGCTGCGGCTGCACTTGCTTGCGTTACACTGTCCTTTATATCTTTAGGACCTTCAGCACAGCCAGCAAAGAATATTCCGCCTGTGGCAGCGTCTACTGGTCTTAGTTTTGGATGTGCTTCCATGAAAAATCCGTCTTGTGTTCTGGAAAGTGTTAGCAAACGCTGTATGATTTTGCTGTCTTTTCTCGGCTCTAGGCCTATGGAAAGGATCGCCATGTCAACGTTTACTTCGTACAATTTCTTTTGGAGAGTGTTCTCTCCAATAAGCCAGAGATTACACGTTTTTCTGTCCTCTATTATTTCTGCTGGAAGCCCTCGGATGAACTTGACGCCTTCTTTTCTTGCTCTTATGTAGAGGTCTTCGAAGCCTTTTCCATACGCTCGTATGTCAATGTAGAAAACGTGGATTTCGGTTTCAGGCCAGTGCTCCTTAATCAGCAAGCTATCTTTGATCGTGTTCATGCAGCAAACGTTACTGCAGTATAATCTTCCGCTTTTTTCGGAGCGGGAACCCACACATTGGATGAATGCAACGCGTTTGGGGATCTGCATGTCGCTAGGCCTTATCAGGTGTCCACCTGAAGGCCCGCCAGCGTTGATTAGTCTTTCAAATTCAAGTGATGTGATTACGTTTGGATATTTGCCGTATCCATATTTTGGTAGCGATGAAGGGTCGAATACGTCTGCGCCTGTTGCCACTATTACTGTGCCTACTTCAAGTTCTATGGTTTCCGGTTTCATTTCGAAGTTTATGGCTTGCCTTTCGCAAGCTTTTAAGCATTTGTCGCACACGATTATTTTTTCTTTGTTAAGGCATAGGTTCATGTCGATTATGTATGCGGATGAGACTGCTTGAGCGAAGGGTGTGTATATGGCGTGTCTTATGGCTAAGCCTACATCGAATTCGTTTGGAGCAATGACTGGACAGACTTCTACACATTCCCCACAAGCAGTGCAGTCGTCTGTGACGTAACGTGGTTTTTTCAGTACTTTAACATGAAAATTGCCAATGTATCCTTTAACGTCGAGGACTTCGCTGTTGGTTAGTAGTTCAATGTTTGAATGGTGTCCCACATCAGACATTTTAGGAGCAAGGATGCAGATGGAACAGTCCATTGTTGGAAAGGTTTTGTCTATTTGGGCCATTCTTCCGCCAATGCTTGGTTCCTTCTCAACCAAATACACTTTGTAGCCAGTGTCGGCGAGGTCTAAAGCGGCTTGAATGCCCGCTACTCCACCTCCTATGACTAGCGCTTTGCGAATTATCGGAACTTCAATTTCTTCTGCGGGCTCGAGCAAGGCAGCTTTGGCTACTGCCATTTTCACAAGGTCTTTCGCTTTTTCCGTGGCTGCTTTTCGGTCGTGTAGATGAACCCAGCTGCACTGTTCGCGTATGTTTGCCATTTCGAAGAGGTACTTGTTTAGTCCAGCTTCTTCGCATGTTTTTCTGAATGTTGGTTCATGAAGCCTTGGGGAACAGGATGCGACTACTACGCGGTTGAGTTCATGTTCTTTGATGTCGTTTTTTATCAGTTCTTGTCCTTGATCCGAGCATGTGTATCGGTTGTCTTTGGCTAAAACAACGTGGGGAAGGGTCTCAGCGAATTTTGCAACTTCTTCGCAGTCTACAGAACCAGCAATGTTTAAACCACAGTGGCAAACATAAACTCCGATACGGATTTCTTCACTTTTTTTAGGTTCTGAAGGTTTCTTCTCCGTCATTGTGTTATCCTCCTGAAGATTTTAAGTAATTTTCAATTGATTCTGCGGCGCGTTTTCCAGCTTGGATTGCTTCGATTACTGTTGCTGGTCCTGTTACGGCGTCTCCTCCTGCAAATACTCCTGGCAGGCTTGTTTCCATAGTTATTGGATTAACCCAGACTGTGCCATTTTCATTTAACTCGATTTCTTTTGGTAAAAACTCTAGGTTTGGGGCTTCGCCTATCGCAAGTATCACCATGTCTGTTTTTCGCGTAAATTCTGAGCCTTCCATCGGGGTTGGTTTTCTTCTTCCAGTCTCGTCCAGTTCACCTAATTCCATGCGGACACATTCAACGCCCGAAGCTTTTCCATTTTGTCCCAAAATCTTTTTGGGCGCAACTAAAAATTCGATTTTTACACCTTTATCTTCTGTCTCTTTAACCTCCCACGGGTTTGCAGGCATCTCCTCCGTTGACCTACGATATAAAACAGTTGCTTCGTTTCCTCCGAGTCTCAAAGCGGTTTTTGCAGCATCTAATGCGACGTTTCCACCGCCAATTACAAGAATGTTTTTTCCAATTTCCATTGTTTTGCCACAATTTACATTCCACAAGAAGTCTAGGGCGTGAACTACACCCTTCAACTCTCCGCCCTCAATTTTTAGTTTTTGGCTTTTGTGGGCGCCTGCGCCGATGAAAATGGCTTTGTGCTCTTCCTTCGATAAATCGTTAAAATTCAGGTCTTTGCCAACTGTCACGTTAGTTTTTATTTTCGCGCCCAAGTCTTTTATGGCTTGAATTTCTTTGTTTAAAACCTGTTTCGGTAGGCGATGTTCTGGTATGCATTTTCTTAACATTCCGCCTAGTTCTGGAAGGGCTTCAAAAATTGTGACGTCATATCCTTTCCGGCTTAATTCATACGCAACCGTGAGCCCGGCTGGTCCAGAACCTATAATTGCAACTTTTCCCTCGACACTCTTTACGGGCATCCTTCCTTTTTTCGCCTTTGAAAGCTTTTCACGTATCTGTTCGATTTTCTCTAATACCTTTTCCTTGTCTAATCCGGCACGTTCAGGATGGAAGCAAACTAATGTGGTTACTAGTGGGAGGGGAATATTTTCCACAATTTTTTGCAGAGCTTCTTCAAATGGCTGTGTGTATCCGTGTTCTTTGGCGATTTTTCGCATGAACAGAAATATTTCAGGGAGTTTTAGGGCTTGGGGGCAACGTTTATGGCAGCGATAACACCAGGCGCAGAGCCAAAGCTCGTCTGAAGCCAAAACGTTCTCGGGGTTCAAGAAGATCTTTTCGAGGAGTCCCCTTGGATTGTAGTCCTTGCCTAATAATTCTGTTATTGGGCAGCTTGCTGTGCAGATGCCACATTCATAACAGTATTTGAGTTTTTCAACATCTAGAAGTCTTTCAAGAACTTCCTTGGAGATTATGGTTTTCGGGTGCTGCAAGCTTCCAGCCCTCCCTAGTATTGGAGTTGCTCCCAGATATAAAAGTTTACAAACGTAAAGATTTCTAACAGACACACAAATCAACTTCTAAAATAAAGTCTGAAGGCGACTATTTCATAGGAGTCCGTGGTTTGAACCCCAATCCCCCATTGGAAGCCGCGTGAACAGAACCTTATGAGAGGATTTGTTTGGCGATTTCCATTCCGTATTGCTGGCACATTTCGCTGACTTCTTCCTCTCTATCTCCTGATGACCTTATGATTCCGGGCACCATCTTTAACTTATGATGGAAGCCAAGCGTTAACTCCAACATTCTAATGCAATCTTTGCCATCCCTGCGTGTTCCTGAAGATGTAAAGCATCCACCAACCTTGCCCCTCAGTTGATGCTCCTTTCTGTATAGGGCTATTGACTCGTCAATGAGCTTCTTCACTTGCCACGCCACATTGCTGAAGTATGTAGGAGAACCTATCACAATTCCATCAGCCTCAGCCAAGTCGGTAAGTCCGCATTCCCCAATACTTTTTACCTCCACTTCAACTCCTAACCGTTCAGCTCCTTTGCCAATTTCCTCAGCCATCCTTTTAGTGCTGCCCTTTCCAGTGTAATATACTACGAGTAGCCGCTTAGTAGCCAACCTCTTCATCAACCTCAAGATATACATCAATTTATGTTCGTGTGTGCCATAGTTTTTTTTATAATTGCGACAGACTTTTCAAAGCGTCTCTTTGTTTCAGGCATCAATTCGAGTTCCAAAATTTTTTCAACACCGTTTCTCCCGAAAATGACTGGTACACCGATTGAAACGTCTGAAAATCCGTATTCACCTTGCAGAAACGTAGAAACACTCATTACTCTGTTTCTGCCTCTCAGAATGGCATCAGCCATAATCGCGATGCCAGCTGCTGGCGCATAAGTTGTTGATCCCTTCAGTTTAATCACGTCAGAACCGGAGGTTATAGTCGATTTCACTATTTTCTCAATTTGTTCCTCCTTGAGCAAATGTGTTATGGGTATCCCTGAAACAGAAGTGTACTCAACGAGAGGAACCATGGAATCTCCATGTTCACCTATAACTAGAGCACGGACATCCTCTCTGGAAACGTTCAATTCCATCGCAATGTAAGACCTGAAACGCAGAGTATCTAGGATGTTACCCATCCCAAAAACCCGGTTTCTCTCGAAGCCCGATTCTTCATAAGCTACGTATGTCATGACGTCAACTGGATTTGTCACAAGCATAAGCTTACAATCGGGAGCGTGCTTTACGACTTCCTTTACTATTGATTTAACTATCTTTGCATTCTTGTTCATTAGATCAATTCTCGCCATTCCTGTTTTTCTTGCTTGACCCGCAGTTATGATCACGATATCTGAGCCTTCCATCTCACCGAAATCTTTTGTCCCTATGATTTTTCCATCAAACTCTATTGCAGGCGCAACCTGCATCATGTCGAGTGCTTCGCCTTTTGCCAAATTTTCAACAACGTCTACCAGGACAACATCACTAACTCTATATCTCAAGATGTTGAATGCTGCAGCACTTCCTATTTTTCCTGCGCCGATTATAGTGATCATAGTGTTTAAAGGGTAAAATGTTTCAAATAGATATAGTTAACGCGCGCTACACAGTTTACCCCAACTGAAGCAAAAATGTGGCTTACAGGTTTTCATAATGTTCATGGAAGTTCAAAAAATCATAAAAAGAAAAAGGGGATTATGCGGGAGAAAATTCTATTTATCGCCTGTTCAAATCCTCTCGCACCAACCCTTTTCAATAGTGTACGCAGCAGCCCAGAAGACGTTTTAATAGAGTCAAGTACAATAAAGATGAAAGCTAAAGGGAAAGAGTTAGAATGGAAAAAGTTAAGGTTGCTTTGTATGGTGTTGGCGCCGTTGGCAGTTTAATTGCAAAGTTCCTATTGGAAAAAGAAGGGGTAAGCATAGTTGGCGCGATTGACATAGCTAAAGACAAAGTTGGCAAAGATTTAGGTGAAGTCTTAGGCTTAAACAGAAAACTCGGAGTAAAAGTTTCAGACAACATTGACTCCGTACTTTCAAAGGTCAAAGCGGACATCGCTGTTCATGCAACTTCATCCTTTCTTAAACACACATATCCGCAGATAGCCTCAATCGTGAAACACCGTGTAAACGTCGTATCCACATGTGAAGAACTTGCATATCCATATCTTACTGAACCTAAACTTGCAAAAAAGCTTGACGCGCTTGCCAAAAAAAACCATGCAACAGTTTTGGGAACAGGCATAAACCCAGGCTTCTTAATGGACACTCTTGTAATCACACTTACTACGGTTTGCCAAAAAATCGAAAAAATTAAGGCAATTAGAGTTATGAACGCCGCCACAAGACGATTACCATTCCAGAAGAAAATAGGTGCTGGTTTGACGGTTGAAGAGTTTAAACGGAGAATCGAAAGTAAACAAATTACTGGGCATGTGGGACTTAAACAGTCTGTTGCGATGATTGCTGATGCTTTAGAATGGAATCTTGACAAGGTAATGGCTGAAAGCGTTGAGCCTGTGGTTGCCAAGAAACCAGTTGAAAGCACAAGTATAAGAGTTAGAGCTGGAGAAGTTGCGGGTTTAAGACAGAAGGCTAAGGGAATTTTGAATAATAAAGAAGTCATTGTTTTAGATTTTCAAGCTTACATTGGTGCTGAAGAAGAATATGACGCTGTAACGATTGAAGGTGTTCCAACTGTCATGCAGAGGATTCAGCCATGTGTGCACGGTGACAAAGGCACAGTAGCAATGATTGTTAATTCAATCCCAAAAGTGATCAATGCGCCTGCAGGTTTACTCACAATGAAAGATTTGCCAGTTCCATCAGCCACTCCAAAAGAAATGTATAAACACGTAAAAACGTGAAAACGCTCGTGTGGTCTGTTGGCAATTGACAAAATATCGAGTAGCCATAGACATTGGCGGAACCTTCACGGATTTAGTTGCCTTAAATGAAAAAAACGGAAAAATATTAAACATAAAGATACCTTCAACCCCAAGGGAACCAGCAAAAGCCGTCATCAAAGCATTTCAAGAATTTCTAGGAAAAACAAACAACGCCGAAGTTTCAGTTATTATTCACGCCACAACCATAGCTACAAACGCTTTGCTTGGACAACTAAACTTAGAATTACCGAAAACAGCACTCATAACAACGAAAGGATTCCGCGACATAATTGAAATTGGCAGACAACGCCGCCACGAACTCTACAACCTTTTCATACAAAAACCACGCACACTCATCCCACGAACACTCCGCTTTGAGGTTGAAGAACGCACAGGACCGAAAGGTGAAATTCTGACACCGCTCAACAAGAATCAACTAGAAAGTTTGGCGAAACAACTAGAAAACGAAAATGTCAAGTCTGTCGTAGTTGCTCTGCTTTTCTCCTACATAAACCAAAAACACGAACACGAAATCGGAAAAATACTAAACAAAGCGTTACCGAAAACTTACGTTTCTCTCTCATCAGAAATTGCACCAGAATACAGAGAATATGAACGAACGAGCACAGCGGTTGTTAATGCAGTTTTGATGCCCATAGTATCCAGATACCTCGATGATTTACAAAGAAAAATCGGAAAACTAAGGGTGAAGGCTCCATTATGCATAATGCAATCAGATGGAGGAATAGCCACAAAAAACGTTGCCTCAAAAAAACCCGTAAGCATGGTTGAATCCGGCCCAGCAGCAGGTGTCATAGCCTCAGCCTTTTATGGAAAACTCCTTGGAATAAATAACATCTTAAGTTTTGACATGGGCGGAACCACAGCCAAAGCCGGAGCCATAAAAGAAGCAACACCAGAAGTTGTAAGCGAATACGAAGTCGCCGGAAAAGTCCACAGCGGAAGAATAGTAAAAGGAAGCGGCTACCCCGTAAGATACCCCTTCATCGATCTGGCTGAATGCAGCGCTGGTGGAGGAACAATAGCTTGGGTTGATGAAGGAAAAACGCTACAAGTTGGTCCTATAAGTGCAGGCGCAGAACCAGGTCCAGCATGTTATGGTAAGGGTGGAAAACAACCAACGGTAACGGATGCCAACGTTGTGCTGGGAAGGCTTAATCCTAAATATATGCTTGGAGGCAGAATGGAAATTTATCCAAAACTTTCGGAAAAAGCTATTCTGAGGGAGATTGGCGGAAAAATACGACTAGAATTGGCTGAAGCAGCAGCAGGAATCATCAAAATTGCAGATTCAGCCATGGCGAAAATTTTGAGAATTGTGTCCGTGGAGCGCGGCCACGATCCTAGAGATTTCGTCTTGATGTGTTTTGGCGGAGCCGGCCCAATGCACAGTTGCGCATTAGCCGAAGAGCTAAAAATTACGAAAATAATTGTTCCCCATAATCCAGGTTTGTTTGCTGCTCATGGATTATTAGCTGCTGATTTCAGGAATAACCTTGTAAAGGCAATTATGAAGTTAACTGAAGAGGTTGAAGTAAAGAGGGTTGAAGCCGTTTTCCAAAAGTTAGAGCTTCAAGGGGCCAAGGTGCTGGAAAAGCAACGTGTTCCGAAAGTGAATATACATTTTATCCGTCAGATGGATTTGAGATATTTTGGCCAGAGCTATGAATTAGCAATTTCAACGTTCAAACCACTCACCGAAAAAGTTCTTCACCGAACAGTTGAAAGCTTCCACAAAAAGCACCGGGCAATTTATGGTTACGCAGTGAAGGATGAACCAGTGGAATTAGTAAATGTTAAGCTCATAGCAGTTGGCATTCTTGAAAAGCCAAAACTTGAGGAAAAGCCTCCTCTACATGGAGAAAAGCCATCGAAAGAGGCGACAATTGCAAAACGAAAAGTCTTTTTTGAGCAGGATAACGGTTACATTGAAACTTCAGTTTATAGGCGGGAAAGACTGAAAGCTGGAACCGTGATTAATGGTCCTGCGGTTGTTGAGCAGTACGATGCTACAACGCTTGTTTATCCAGATTGGATGGCTTTTGTGGATAGATTTGAGAACATTGTACTTTCAATTGGGAACGGAGGGAGTTAGAATTGTCATTAGATTCGATAACGGTTGAGGTTATAAAGGGAGCTTTGACCTATGCAGCAGAAGAAATGGGAATAGTTCTGCGAAATTCAGCATACTCGCCTAACATTAAGGAGCGAATGGACTTTTCATGCACCCTCTTCGACCACAAAAAACGTTTAGCAGCCCAAGCAGAACACATACCAGTTCACTTAGGTTCAATGCAACTAGCCGTCCAAAAAGGCCTAGAAAAGTTTAAAGGAAGACTTGAAAACGGTGACATGATACTGTTCAACGACCCATACATCAGCGGAACCCACCTACCAGACATAACTCTCATCTGCCCAATCTTCCATGAACACAAAATTATCGCGTATTCAGCGAACAAAGCTCACCATTCAGATGTTGGTGGAAAGGCTCCGGGAAGCATGGCTGGAGACGCCACTGAAATATATCAAGAAGGCATCATCATTCCGCCAGTGAAGTTCGTTAAAAGGAAAGGCATTGACAAGGAAATCGCAAGCATACTTCTAAGCAATGTCAGGACGCCTGAAATCAGATTAGGCGATTTAAGAGCGCAAATGGCAGCGAATCTCCTCGGAAAAAAACGTGTTCTAGAACTTGTCGATAGATATGGCGTGGAAACTTTGCATAGAGCCATGGAAGAAATCATGAATTATTCTGAAAGGCGAATGCGAATTGAGATAAGTAAAATGCCTAAGGGAAGCTTTTCAGCAGAAGACTACCTTGAAAACACAGGAACAAGCAACAAGAAAGTCAAGATAAAAGTCACAGTAACCATCAAGAAAAACCAGTTAATCATTGACTACACGGGAACCGACAAGCAAGTAAACGGTCCAGTCAACGCCGTTTTAGGAGTAACATTATCTGGAGTATACTATGCTCTAAGATGCTTGACAGATCCGACTATACCAATGAACGACGGATGCTACAGACCAGTGGAAATCCGCGTACGTGAAGGAACATTAATGAACCCTACTCCACCAGCACCAGTGGCTGGAGGCAACGTGGAAACTTCTCAAAGAAACGTGGACGTACTGCTGAAAGCCTTTGCTCAGATACTTCCAGAAAAAGTTTGCGCGGCATGCCAGGGAACAATGAACAACATTGCGGTGGGCGGAATAAACCCTGAAAACGGTAAGCCTTGGACTTTTTATGAAACAATAGCTGGAGGGTTCGGAGGTAGAAGAGGAATTGACGGCGTAGACGCAATACATACGCATATGACGAATACTATGAACACACCTATCGAGGCAATAGAATCCATCCATCCGATACGTTTTCTTAAATATGAATTACGCGAAAACAGCGGAGGCGCAGGAAAATGGAGAGGCGGAGTGGGCTTAGAAAGAAGTTGGATGTTGCTGGCTTCTTCAGCTACCCTTTCCGTGCTTGCCGAGAGAACAAAGATGTCGCCATGGGGATTATACGGAGGAAAAAGCGGAGCCAAAGGTGAATACTACATCATAAAGCCGAACGGAAAGCGAATGAAGCTAAGGTCCAAATGCACAGTCAAATTTGAGAAAGGCGATGTTTTCGTTGTAAGAACACCGGGTGGGGGAGGTTATGGAAATCCGATGGAAAGAGAACCCAAACTGGTGCTTCATGACGTGTTAAATGGACTTGTTTCCTTGGAGGCGGCCAAAAAAGATTATGGAGTAGCGATAGACCCCGTCACCATGAAAATTGATTGGAAATCCACCGAACTGGTTAGAGCAAAGCAGAAAACGTAGTAACTTAATTAAAGAGTTTATGTTACAATCTGCAAAGTGTTATTAAGTATTCCATGAAAATAAGATAGGAAGGGAGATGAAAAGCTTGGAAAAGAAAAGCTATACTTGGTTTGAAAGACGAAGAAGAACAAAAGTGTTAGATTTAGCTCATGAACAGA
>JAOZHM010000056.1 GCA_026014845.1 Candidatus Bathyarchaeota archaeon | reverse complement strand
GATGTTTTTTATGCCAACTATTTCAGCTGCTGCTAAATGCTCTCTTGTTTGTGGCTGAGGACACGGCTCGTCTGCTGCTATCACAAGTATTGCTCCGTCCATTATTGCTGCTCCTGAGAGCATTGTCGCCATTAACGCTTCATGACCTGGTGCATCCACAAAACTGACTGCACGAATAAAGGTTGCTTTTGAACCGCAGTGAGGACAAACTGGTTTTGTCGAATAGTTACTTGGCGGTTCGCATTTTGGACATTTATAAATGGACATGTCCGCATAGCCCAACCTTATTGTTATACCTCTTTTCAACTCCTCACTGTGCCTTGCCGCCCAAATACCTGTCAATGCTTGAACTAATGTTGTTTTGCCATGGTCAACATGACCTATGGTGCCAACGTTCACCTCAGGTTGCCTTGACAAAGCCTTGCTTTTTTTCCTGCTCATTTTGTTTTCCCATAAACGTTTACAGATTGTTAAAAGGATTAAATTGCGCGAGTTAATAAATTTTAAGCCTTAATTTCAGCTTCTTTTTTAGGTGTTTTTTCTTTCGTCTTCTTTTTCTCTTCTTTAGCTTTTTTTGGTTTCTCCATTATTTTCATGTTTATCTGCACTATTTCATCTGTTATTACATTACCACGAACCATTTTCCTCCTCCTTTGTCCCTCATCTTTTGGGTTAAAGCCCACTCCCCCGCCTAGTATGACTTTTCTACGGACACCACCGTGAACGCTCGGTCTCATTGGAAATCCATCTTTGTCCGAGCCTCCAGTTATCTTCACCTTATGTCCTGATAAACCCACTATTGCCCCGTCTAGTACTTCACCTACTCTTCTTCCAATCAACGGAACGGTGCGAGTTTCCTCTAGTTCAACAGTTTTTGAAGTTCCCGAATCAGGATCTGAAATGATTATTTTGAACTTAGCCAATTTCAGGCTCTCCAGTAGTGTTATGAAAGTTGGGCATCTGTCTATTAAGGGTTTACGAAAATTTTGTGGTGAACGGCTACTCCACGTGTACTCTGAACAAGTCTACGTCTTTCCGCATTTCAGGCGTTAATTTGAGGAGTTCTCTTACGGCACGTTCAACATCCTTAGATTGTGTCACATACCTTCCAACAATGAGTATGTCTGCACCCTTTTCTAAGGCTTCCTTCGCGGTTTCTGGCACTATCCCGCCTGCTACGGCGATGAGAAACCGCTTGTCTTTAAAGGTTTGCCGAAGTTCCTGAATAAGTTCTAAGCCAAGGGTTCTCCCAGTTTCCTCATCTATTCCCCTGTGTAAAACCACTATATCGGGGAATTGCTTAAGCATCCTAAGTTTTTTGACTGGGTCTTCTAGGTTTAACATGTCTACTGCGGCGTATATTCCAAGTCTTTTTGCTTCATGGATGAAGGCGTTCAATGTTTCAACGGGCGCCACTCCAGCAGCAACTACTGCATCTGCTGTTTCCTCGTAAGCTAGGTCAACCTCAACTTTTCCAACATCTAAAGTTTTTAGGTCTGCAACGAAAAATATGTCTCTGGCGATTTCTCTCAGTTCACTTATCACTTTTGTTCCGTACCTTTTTATAAGGGGGGTCCCGAGTTCCAGTATTATTCTGTCGCTTCTCGGAATCGAGGCCATGATCTTCTTATTTCGTGCCAAATCTGGTATGTCAAGTGAGATTTGAATATATGGTGGTCTCCACAGGCGTGGCACTTTGAATCCCATTATTGGATGTCTAGCTCTGTCCTTGTCATAGAGAACTTTTTCTAGAGGTGGATAATTCGCTAGGGCTCTTTTTAGAGCCAGTTTGGTTGCGCTATAATTGTAATGGTATATTTTGCGGTAGTCCTTCGCTTTTGGATGCACAAAAACGCTGCAAACTATAACCCAATCATCAACTTTGTCTTTCGGAAATATTCCTTCCTCAACGGCATCTGCAACAGCCTTCGCAACTGCTGACTGTGCCGGACCAAAAATCTTGTTCGTATCTTCCATATCCTTCACGGTAACCTTTGGAACAAGTAACGTGTGCGGTTTAGGAGGCAAGTTAGGTCTAATAACAGCCAAAAGCGGTGTGTGCCCCATG
>JAOZHM010000055.1 GCA_026014845.1 Candidatus Bathyarchaeota archaeon | reverse complement strand
GAAAGAATCCGCTCCTTTATCGCTGAAGGAGGAGACCCGAGGATTCCCCACGGACCATACATCTGCAACTGTAGCAAGTGTGGAGCAGAATATCTCCCCGAGAAATCAAAATATTGCTTAAGATGCGGCTCCAAACTCGAGTAGTACAAATCGCGCGCGCTATCCTCTTAGAACAAACAGTTTTAGTATGTTTTGTTCTTAAATCTAGTTTGGGTTTGTTATGCGCGCGCGCTTTGCGGGCGACTGTGAAGACCTTGCCAAAAGTTTATAGCGGTTATCGACTCCTGCTTTAGGCGAAATGACCATCCAGATTTCAGAACTGACTAACAAACATTTGCCAATTGCTGTCGGATTGTTAAATGAGGAATACAGAAACTCGTACGAGTTCATTCCATTCGATGAGGAAAGAATCCTGTCCCAAATCCGGCAACGAAGTCTCAAGGTTCTTGTAGCAGAAGAAAACGGTGATGTGCTAGGTCTTATCGGAACTCACACGCATGCTGAGGAACACTTAGAAGAACACGTCTCGTGGCTTGCCGCTTGCGAAGGACACAATCAAAGAGCCGTTGAGAATATTCTGGTCAATGAGATTGAGAAAGATGCCAAGGGCGGCACTGTTATGACAATGATTGATGAAGGAAGCCCGAGAATCAACGATTGGATTAGCCGAGGCTACGTATTGCAGGCTGGCTTTCAGCGAATGTCTGCAAAACTCGAGGGCTTGAAACCAATTCCCGAGGTTACTGAAGGCATCAAGCTTCGAAGCTTAAGACCTGATGAGGAGGAAAAGCTTGTTGCAGTCATGAACATTGGATTTGGATGGCAAAGGCTAAAACCTGGAGATCTTGAAACATGGAAGTCTGAGGACCCGCCGTTCACTGAAGACTGGGTTCAAGTCGCCGAGACTGGCGAAAGAATAGCATCGGCTGTCGTGGCGAGACCCGACACGGACTACACAAAACATCTGCATCTCAAGAGAGGTCATCTTGGTCCAGGAGCAACCCTTCCCGAATTCCGAAACAAACATCTCGCATCAGCACTTACGGCTCGAGCCATGAATTTCCTATTTGAAAAAGGAATGGACTCGGTCAGATTAGGAACTTCGGAACAAAACGTTTCCTCAATTGCTTTGCTGCGAGGTCTAGGCTTTCAGGTGGACATTGTCAGAAAAATCCTGCGCAAAGATTTGAAGAACGCCTGAGCGGAATAGCTGATCAGAATCACGAGTCTCAAAAAACGTTACGATGGTGAATGTTTGAACGAGAGTTTGATGCCATCCCGTATTAACACCTAATAGGGTTTGGGCTTCATAGGGATTAAAACCCAAATGGGTTCAAGTCCGCTCCCCCACAGAACGCGCGTGCGCTTTATTTGTCAGAACACATCCTTTTAATGATAACATAAACTTGGGGTCCCTTCGTGTCGGAAAAGCGGAAATGTGTAATATTCTGTAGCTATGAAGGGAAATGGAAAGAAGAGCTTGAAAAACGTCTACGGACAGACTCAACAGTGACGCTCACAGCCATCGGAAGGATAAGGTATAAGCTTCTTGCATATCTACAGAAACGACAAGACATAGAAATACTCAAAGTTGAAACAAGATACAAGAGAAAATAAAGAATTAACTAAACGATTTCAACATTGGCTTATGGTATTTTAATGGACCGATAATATACCTTTTAGCATAGAGAGATATGTTAAATAATATAAAAATAGAGATACGGTATCGTGTCCGAACAAGAATTTGTCCTAGTAGGAACTTTCTATCTTGAGGGAAACCTACCGAAACCGATTAGTATCTTCTTCCGTATCCGCCTTCTCTTCTTCCGCCCCTGTACGGTCTTCTCTCCCGCTCATACACCTTAGTTGACATGTTATTCTCAGTGTTTACTTCGCCTTCTAATGGTTGTTCCGCAATCTCTAATGTGCCGTATCTGCCGACGTTTAAGCGCATGTTGCCTCTGAACAGGTTTATGTAGCCGTTCTTTACGCTGACTGTGTCTTCTTCTTTTACTTTTTCGATGTTGTCGTCCCATAGAGTCAGGTAGATGCAACCTGTTGTGTCGGCTACTAATGCGTCGCATACGCGGTGTGGTGCTCCGTCTCTTCCGGCTGCAATGTTTCTGACTTCGCTTTTTGATATTGTTTTTGCTATGACGTTTACGGCTCTAGAGGTGGGGGTTAATTCACCTACTTTCGTGTCTACAGGTTCTCTACGTCTCGAAAAACCTTCAACTGCCAAACTAATTCAACACCTTATATATGTTAACAAAACAGATAATATTGCCATACACTTAAGCCTTTTGGTCATATATCCCAGCGTTTAAGTGCTATATCTTCTAGCCGACATACCTCTTCATCTTTCTTTGAGCATGTTCAAACGTGTGTGAACTGTTGCTCTCTGTTGAGCCCCTACCCCCCTTATATATAGGTTGGACGATGTTTTGAAGCATGTTTCGAGATTTGGAGTCTGAGAATCGGTAGCCAGCGCGCGCTCTAGCTTACGGTTTTGTTATAACTCATCGAGTGCTCTACCAAGCTTGCCATGCTAGCCAAATGACTTTTATGTCTTCTTGAGCTATTATTTGATGAATGACGTTCTTGGGTATGTAAACAACCATGTTGGGTTCAACTGCAACTTCTTTATCTCCCACTATGCCTTTTCCTTTGCCTTCTAAAATTATGAAGAGTTGGGGCCAAGGATCTTTTTCTCCCTGCTTGTTCAAGATTTCTCCTTTCTTCACCAGTATCCAGCTTGACCGCAGTCCATCCCAGTACGTTAGTGGAATTGGATTGGCGCCATGAGCGCAACCGGCAAGTTCAAGCTTCAAGCGTTTAACTTTAATTTTTCCTGGTACAAAGAAATACGTTAGAAGGGCTTTTCCAACTTCCCAGATTTCTTTCATGTGTTCTTTCTTGTGAATCTCGAATTCTATTGGTCTTTCTTCATCCATTCTTGCTCTTGCGGCAAGTGCAAAAGCGTCAGCTTTTCCCTCTAGAATGTTTTTCAATACTTGTTTTTTCATTGAAATTTTACCATCTGAACCTTCAATGCAACCCTCGATCACTTGAGGTTTATCTCCAAGAACTAATGTCGGAGTCTCGCCAGTGTCTGCAAGTTCCACACAAATTTTCATTTCACCTCTAGCTGGCTTGATAAATTCCATGTATAATTTGGCGTCCTCGAGAAGCTTTTCCAAGATTTCAGCACATTCACTCATTTAATTCACAACCATGGTTACTTTCTGGGTGCGAGGCAAATATTTAGCTTTTTAATTGATTGGAGAAAGCGATAACAGAATCCGAACGCTGGGGCAATGAAGTGGCTTTCAGGGTTTTTGGTTATCACATACATAATCTAAGCACTCGCACACACAAAGTAAAGAAGCTAGTAAATTCTATTTCTGCTGTTCTTTATTCACCATCTCGTTAATCTGTTGCTCCATCATATGCCCACGACAATAAACCAAGGCTTTCTTGATGCCAGCAACCTTCAAAGCCGCGTTCTTAATGTCCATAGCCAACTTGAAAGCGATAGGACAGAAAGGGCTTGAAGGAATAAAACCTACCTTAACAACACCAGGCTCTTCCTCCTTAACATTCTTAATCATGTGCATCTCAGCAAAAGTCAAACCAGTCTCAGGGTCCACAACCTTGCCAACTGCTTCACGCACCTTATCCTCTAATTCTGTCAAACCTTTCACGTCCATTTGTTTTTCAATAGATAAGAGCGATTCGCCATATAAACTGTTACACAAAGCTACAAATCTTGCCTATTCTTCTTCCGGTACATGCGCCAACTTAAGGTCATAGTTTTTGGATGAGAGGCTTTCACCTCATCCAGCCTTGAAACAGCAGTGTTATGCGGTGCCTTTAAAACTACTTCTGGGTTCATGTACGCTTCTTCACAGATTTTCCGCATAGCATCAACGAAGCGATCAAGCTCTTCTTTCTCAAACGTTTCCGTAGGCTCAATCATCAACGCCTCATCAACAATAAGCGGAAAATAAATCGTTGGTGCATGCAATCCATAATCTAGCAGACGCTTAGCAATGTTTAAAGCTGAAACACCAGTTTCACTCTTCAAAAGCTTAGCACTGAAAACACACTCATGCTTCCTAGGCTTTTCACCGCCATAAGGAAGCGTCAACCCATTAATCTCCTTAAGCTTTTTAGCCAAATAATTCGCGTTCAAAACACAAACCTCCGCCACTTCCTTCAATCCTTCAAAACCCAAACTCAAAATGTAAGCATAAGCCTTCAACAAAACAGCAACATTCCCATAAAAACTCCTCACTTTACCAATGCTGTAAGGCCTATCATAATCCAAGCGATAGCACTCTCCATCAAAAACTATGCGCGGAACAGGCAAAAACTTGGCCAACTCCTCGGAAACACCAACCGGACCAGCTCCCGGACCTCCTCCACCGTGCGGAGTGCCAAAAGTTTTATGAATGTTCATGTGAACTATGTCGAACCCCATGTCGCCGGGCCTAGCCTTACCAAGTATGGCATTCAAGTTTGCCCCATCATAGTAGAGCAGTCCACCAGCCTCATGAACAATTTTGGCTATTTCCTCGATATTTTTCTCAAAGATCCCAAGAGTGTTAGGGTTCGTAAGCATCAAACCCGCTGTGCGTTCAGAAACAGCCGTCTTTAACGCTTCGATACTGACGCAGCCATCCTCATCTGATGGAACAACCACAACGTTAAATCCAGCCATAGCCGCGCTCGCAGGATTGGTGCCATGAGCAGAATCTGGCACAATAATCTCTCTTCTCTTTTCAATTTCTCCATTCAGCTTATGATAAGCACGCATAAGTGATGTGCCCAAGAATTCGCCGTGGGCACCTGCTGCAGGCTGCAGACAAACCTCATGAGTGCCAGTGATCTCAGCAAGCCATCTCTCAAGCCTGTAAAGAATTTCCAAAATGCCTTGCACAGTTTTCTCATTCTGATAGGGATGCACCATGTTTATGGCTGGCAGGTTCGCAAGCAACTCGTTTATTTTCGGATTATACTTCATTGTGCAGCTTCCAAGCGGATACAAGCCAGAATCAATGCCATAATTCATTTGAGACAAGCGTGTGAAATGCCTTACAACCTCAACCTCCGAAAGCTCCGGAAGCTTAGGCTGACTTTTACGCTGCATGTTCTCTGGAATAAGCAGATTCACATCGCCAACAATTCGCTTAATTTTTTCTTCGACTTTCGGAGAAACATGTCCTCTCCGTCCCTTCCTTCCAAGACTGAATATCAACCGCTCATTCCAGTCTGCCTGCTTAAACATGACGCTTTTCACCTCCAGCCAAAATCTCCTCTAAAGCCGTTGTTAGACGTTCGATCTCTTCTTCAGAATGGATTTCAGTGACACAGTAGAGGGCTGTTTTGCCTAGCTCTGGAAACTCCTTTGACAGGTCTTTGCCACCGTGAATCCCCTGCTCCAAAAGTTTTTCATTCACCTCTTTAACGCTTAAATTTGCTCCGTCAAAGTTCACAGTGAATTCCTTAAAATGTGTTGATTTGAAAACTGGAGCTTTAACCCCATCTATTTTCGAAAGCAAATGAATAGCATAGTTTGCCTTGCACATTATTGTCTCGCCAAGTTCTCGTAATCCTTCTGGTCCAAGCAGAGCCATGTAAACAGCTGATGCTACAGCGCACAAGGCTTCGTTGGTGCACACGTTTGATGTTGCTTTTTCACGCCTAATATGTTGTTCACGGGTTTGTAAAGCCATGAAAAAACCTTGCCTGTTACCATCCAATGTTGTAGTCATACCGATTATGCGTCCAGGCATTTGCCTAATCAACCTTAAATCATCACGACAAGCAAAAATCCCCAAAAGAGGCCCGCCGAAATTCATCGCGTTCCCAAGAGGTTGACCCTCACCAACCACAATATCTGCCTCATAATCACCTGGAGGTTTCAAAATTCCAAGCGATGTGGGGTCAACTCCCACTATGAAAAGTGCTCCATGCGCATGTGCTTCTCTACTTACTTCATCAACTTGTGTGTCAATGAAGCCTAAATAAGATGGATTTTCAACGTAGACCGCTGCTGTCTTGTCTGAAATCTTATGCTTAAAATCCTCTAGGCTTATTTGCCCAGTCTCCTTGTTGTAGGCCACTTGTTTGATTATTATTCCAGCTGGTTCAGCATAGACCTGCAATGTGGCTAGTCTCTCAGGGTGAACAGTTTTAGGAACCAAAATTTCGTTTCGCCTTGTTAAGCGAGCTGCCATGCGAGAGGCTTCACCTAAAGCTGAAGCCCAATCATACAAGGAGCAATTAGCCACTTCCATACCTGTTAACTCGCAAATCATACTTTGGTACTCAAAAAGGGCTTGAAGCATACCCTGCGAAATCTCAGACTGATAAGGCGTGTAAGAAGTAAGCAGCTCACTGCGCTGAACGATTTCCTTTACAACGGCTGGAACATAATGGTGCCAGCAACCAGCACCCAAAAACACT
>JAOZHM010000054.1 GCA_026014845.1 Candidatus Bathyarchaeota archaeon | reverse complement strand
GGTGTGGAAGCCGTTACAGTTGCAAAACCAAACCCGTAGACTAAAACAAGCAAAAGGAGAACCCGAAAATCAGTAACAAGGGGAATCGCCAGCAACGGAAGACCAGAGACTACACAACCCAAAACTATTGGAATCCGCCTTCCAATCTTGTCCGAAACCCTACCCATACAAGGTTTCGCGAAAATCGCCACACCTATTATGCTCATAATAACAATGCCAGTCAAGAAGCCATTTAGGTGAACAACCTCCAGCAGATAACCTGCCAGATAGAATTCTGCCGCACCATAAGCATAGTACTGGCAGGCTTGGACAAAACTCACTACTAAAACTCCACGGCTTCTAGCAACTATTTTCCATCCACTAAACATTCGTGTATAACTTTCTTTGGCACTTCTTTGCTGAGTAACTGTGGACTGTTTTTTTCTCGCCAAGAATGACAAACCCATAATCAACGCTGTTACACCCGCCACAGCCACACTCAAATAAAGCACATGAAAATTGTCGGTTGTGACGAACAATATGTATCCGCCTAAAGCAGGTGCGATGAGTCTTCCAACATTCGTTGCTGAAGAGAAAAGCGATATGCGTTCTCCTCGTTTGGTTGGAAATAATTCGGCTATTGAGGCTTCGGCGACTGGCACAAAAATTGCTGTAGCAAATCCATGGTAAAAACGAACGAGGATGAGTTGCCACCACACGGTTATTAGAAGATAAAGGAAAGGAGCTGAAGCAAAGACAAACCCTGCTACTAACAAGAATTTCTTTCTTCCATAAATGTCTGAAAGCGAGGCAACAGGCAAACTAATCAAAATGCCAGGAATTGTTGAAGCAGCAGCAACAAAACCCGTCAAATCCGTCGGAGTTCCAAGACTCAAAGAAAAAGGTTTTAGAACTGGACTCTTAGACATTGTGGAGCTTAAAATTGCAAATAGCCCCATAGTGCAAATCATCAAAAAGATGCTGTCTCCAGCGTTTCTTGTGTGCAAAGCCATCAACAAACCAGCTTAATAGTTACTGAACTTTAGCGTTAATAAAAATAAAGGGAAAAGTGATGTTAACTTGTTGTTTCTTTCTGCATTTCCTTTCTTAAGAACTCTCGCTGCTCCTTTCGGTTCATTTTTGCCAATTCGTCCTTGTATTTCCTGCGCAACAGCTTGATTTTGCAGTAAGTGTAAAGTGCGTCATAAACGTAAGTAGCTTTTTCCACTGCTTCAAAATCATTTTTAAGATTGTATCTTGCGCCAGTCATTATTGCACTCAAGCCTATTCCTTCAGGCGCCAGCTCGGTGTCACGTGTGTCTGCGGAATGGACGATTTTGGCGAGTTCATGGAGCACAGGGTCTTCGAGCTTGTATTCTTCTATTATGGTTTCGAAGCTGCATTTTCCATTTCTGTGTCCAAGCTTAACTCCGGGCGCGTCAAAAGGTGTTGCTCCTTGGGTTTTTGCGATTTCTGCTATTTTCTCCGTGGGCACGAAGATGAATTGGGCTTGGGAGTCTATGAATTTTTTGATAAGCCATGGGCATGCTGTTCTGTCTACGTGAACGAATTCACGGGTTACCCACTTCACAATTTTCACCTCTCTCTAAGATAGATGCAACCAGAATTAAGGTTTACGAGTGATTTTTTGAGCTTATAACTGCTGATTTATTGAGCGCGCGCAAAAACTGAGTTCTGTGTGTTTGCTAATTGTTACGTCATAAAATTTATTAAGTATCACTATAAACGAAAAGACGTGAATGGTGCTGAACAATGGGAAGCACTTCTGAGCGTGAATATAGAGAAAAACTGAACAAGATAAATGAAAAGCTAAACAAACGTGCAAGAAACATACGAAAAGACTTCGCGAAAATTGAAAAAATGAAAGTTTGAGAAGACATAGTGAAGAGAAAATTTTGGAAATAGTGATAGAAATGATGTTTAAGGCTTGCTCTTGTGGGTCAGCTTCTTTTCCACTTCCAGCTCCTTTACTCTTGTTTCAATGAATTCTGCGACTTTTTCTTGGTTGTATCTCTTTTCTTCTTCTTGCTTTGTTAGCTCTTCCTTTATTGTTCTAAGAGTTTTTTTCATGTCAAAGGGCTTTATTGTGTAGGCGTCTGCACCTCTGTTTACTGCTTCTACCGCGTTCTGCAGTGTTGGATAACCAGTGACAATTATTTTTCGCATTTTGGGCGTTGTGTCCTTCATTCGTGTTAGAAGTTCTATTCCCTCCATGTCTGGAAGGCGAATGTCGATTAAGGCTAGATTGTAGAATTTCTTTCCAGTTTTTGCTATCGCTTTTTTAGCCGTACCTACTGACTCAACAGTGTATCCTTCATCCTCAAGTATTGTGGTTAATACTTTTCTTATGTCTTCATCGTCGTCAACAATGAGGATTCTAGCGGTTTCACCCATATCTTTTCACCTCCCTCTAATTTTTGCTTAATCGGAATGGTTACAGTGAAAGTTGTGCCTTTTCCACGAGAGGTTTTTACGGAAATAGAACCTCCGTGAGCCTCTATGATGCGTTTGCATATTGCCAAGCCGAAACCCATTCCCTTCGCTTTCGTTGTAAAAAGCGGAGTCCAAAGCTTCTCCATGGTTTTCTTTGATATACCCACCCCAGTGTCTGAAAAGACAAATTCCAGGTTGCCATCTGATTTCCTGCTTTTTGTTCTCAGCGCTCCGCCTTTAGGCATGGCTTCAACTGCGTTTTTAATTATGTTCACGAAGGCTCTCTTCATTTTTCCGATGTCAACCTTTATTTTCAGCTTGCCCTCCGTTAAATCTATTACTTCAACATTTTTCGGAATTTCAACAAGAGACAACGCCTCTTTCATTACCGATTTCGGATTGCTCTCCGTCAAATCCAGCTTTATTTCTCTCGAATAATCCAAAAGATCATTTATTATCTTATTCGAGTACACTATATTTTTCTCTATAAGATCGAGCATTTCTCTTACTTTACCGTCAATTTTTGAACTTAACCGTTTCTTCACATAATATGTGGCTCCGTTGATACTTGTCAGAGGGTTACGTAGGTCATGACCTACCATGCCGGCTAATTCACCTATCACCGCCAATCTTTGAGCCTTAAGCAGTTGCTCTTGAGATTTCTTCAGCTCCCGAGTTCTCTTCTCAACTTTTTGCTCAAGTTGCTCTCTCGCTTCCCTCAAACTTTCAATTAGTTGAGCGTTTTCAATGACTATTGCAGCTTGATGCAAGAAAAGCTCCAAAGCAGTAAGGGACTCTCTTGTTGGCTTCCGACCATCCACCGGATCATCCATGCTTAAGATGCCTACTATTCTTCCTTCGGGTGTGCGGAGGGGAGCGTAAAGCATGTCTTGGGGGTGCCAATCAACCATTTCTTCTGTTGAAAGTCTGCTGGGAACACCTGCATAGGTAGTTGCTTCATCAAGAGGGGCTGCAGGTGGAACACCGTGGACGTATTCTCGAATCCACTGGTCGCTCCAAGGCAGATAATAAAACTCACCTATCTTGAATCGTTCAAACTTTGGGCCTAACCGTTCTCTCCAAACGTGCCCCGGTGCCTTTCTTTCAAGTAAAAGTTTGATTTCTTCCTTCGCAAGGCCTGCTGTGACAAGAGCTGTTCCTTCCAAGTTTTCGTCTCTTAGAGAAATTACAACCCTTCTCCACCCGAATTTTCTAATGGCTTTTGCGATTACCTTTAGCCTTTGATGCGTATCTTTTATGCGTATAATTTCCGTGGAGCTTTCCATCAGATTCGCTAGTCTATTAGAGAGTTTTCTAAGTTGTGTATGTCTTTTTATGTCGCTTATAGCAATGGCAGCGTGGGAAGCCAATATTTCAAGAAGTTCCCTGTCCTCTTCATCAAAGCCTGCAATCTTTTTGCTTTCTACATTTAAGACGCCCAAAACCTCTTTTTCCACTTTGATAGGTACAGCAAGCTCGGAAAGCATGTTTGGTTTACCTAAGATGTATGTCTTTTCTTTTCTGATGTCTGGGACGAAAATTGGTTTGCCTGTTCTTGCTGCCTTACCAGTTACGCCTTTTTTTCCATCCAACGGCAGACTTAAAGACAGATTATTTGAGTACCCACGCTGCAATACTAGCCGAAGCATTTTTCCTTCTACCATAAGAATGGAGGCATATTCAAACCCCAATGTTTTCTCCATAGCCTTCAACGTTACTTTGTAAACATCTTCTAGGCTCTCTGCGCTGTTTAGGTTCCGGCCATAAATGTTCAATGTAGAAAGCTTTTCCTGTCTTTTTAGGCTGCTTATGGCGATAGCGGTGTGGGAAGCGAGAGTTTCAAGCAGTTCCCCGTCCTTTTCATCAAACGCTTCAAGCCTTTTACTTTCCACATTTAAAACACCTAAGACTTTATCCTTTATTTTAATTGGCACAGCAAGCTCTGACAGCATGCCTTCTACGCCAGCTTCAACGTACGCTCTTTCCTTTCTAATGTCCGGAATGAAAACAGGTTTGCGTAATCTTGCGGCTTTGACAACTACCCCTCTTCGCCTATCTAAAGGCAAGTTGAGGGTGAGCGTTTTTGAAAACCCGCGATGAGCTACTAGGCGGAGAGTTTTCCCTTCAACCAGAAAAACGTCGGCGAACTCAAATCCCAGACTTTTCTCCATGACGTCTAACGTCAACGTGAAGACCTTATCTATGTCATCTGCCATGTTCAAGCTCTGACTATGCTCGTTCAGTGCAGAAAGTCTCTCTTCAAAACGTTTCCTTTCCTTTTCCATTCTTTTGCGTTTGGTGATGTCTCTGAATATCCCTTGAAGCAGTTTTTTGCCCTCAAGTTCAAAGACATTAGCTTTGATTGCAACATCTTTGATTTCTCCCTTTTTTGTAATGACTTGTGTTTCCAGAACTTGCCCTTCTTCCTCTTTGAGATGCTGTTTGAAAGTCCTGCTGAACTCTCCTTCGATTTTTTCTGGAGGATGGAGAATCCGCTGGTGTACACCAACCAGTTCTGATTTCTCTCTGTCCACTAATTCTGATGCTGCACGATTACAGTCAATTATTATGCCGGTTTCGGCGTCGATTATGAAGATAGCGTCCATTGCCTCCTCAAACTGCTTTCTATATTTTTCTTCAGATGCCCTAAGCGCCTCTTCCATCCGTTGTTCTTTGTTATTGTGAACTTCATTCTTCCTCATTTCAAACATCCCTTTTCAACGGCAAACGTTCCCTTGCATTATTTACGTATTCCAAAAAGTCCCAGTTCTTCACCTCTTCGAATTCCAGTCCCAACTTTTCATAAAGCCGCTTCGCAATTAGCTTCTCAAGGTAAACAGCCCCAGACCCGAAAATTTTTTCCAACGCCTTTGAAAATTCTGTCAAGTTTGCTGGAATTTTGTCTTTCCTTATTTCGAAAGAAGTCTCTAAATGAAAGAATATTGCTTGCTTGGGCGAATCTCCCAAGGAGGATATGCCTTCCTCAACGGCTTCTAAAAGGATTTTTCTAAGCTTTATTTGAGGCAAATAAGTCCCTCGAGAGTTTAATTATGAAGCTTTAGAAATGAGATTCAATGGAGCTTTGATAAAGCCTTTGTGAACTGGGAATATGTATTTCTACAAACCTATTTTTGAAACGATGCTTAACTTCTTTTTCTTTCTTTCTGAAAGCTGCGTCTTGCAGCTGCAACATACTCGGCGAATATAAGCTCTTTACTTTTATCCCATTCAAGAGGTTGTCCAATTCTTTCATACAGTTTTTTCATTATTAAAATTTCTAGAAATTGGGCTCCTACTCCAAAGATTTTCTGAAGTCCCTCCGCAAAATCTTCAACGCGTTCAGGGATTTCATTTCTTTCGATTTTAAATTTGTTTTCAAGGTGAAAGTAAATTGCTTGCTTAGCAGAATCTCCAAGTGAAGCCAAAGCTTCATCTACAGCTTGAAGTAAAAGTCTTTCGAAGGCTTTTTTTGCCAATTTTGAACTCCTCTAGCCTCCTCGATTTAGGAGGTATAGTTTGAGGTTCTATATTCCTTATGGATTTTTAAGTTTAATTCTCAATTACGTTGATTTTGAGTTGAAATCGGAATCAGAGCAACATTTAACTTTACTTCTCTACATGTGAAATCGCTCTTTCCAGCGTTATTATGATGAGCACATTCGCTTTCCGTCAACTGACTTCATCCTCATATTCCTCCTGTCTTCTGCAGGCTCAAGTTAATTCGATTCTTTTAAAAAAAGAGGATGGTTTATTTTGTTTCGGTGGTCTTTCTGCTGCGCAGTAAGAGTACCGCAAGTACCGCGCCTATGGCTGCTATTAGTGCTAGCACGAGGGTGATGCCCTTCGGGATTGCCCATGCTTCCTGGGTTCCTTTTAGGCTTGATATGTCTGTTTTGATTTCGCCTACGTCGGGGACTAGGATGGTTGCTACTTTGCCCTCTATTGAGGTGATCGTGCCGTTCATTATGCCCAGGCTCGTCTCTATTGTCGCTATGTTTCCATTGACCGCCGTGACGTTCAGCTGGATATTTTCGATGTCTGTCTGAATTAATCCTACGGTTGAGTTGAGGGTTGCCAACGTTTCGTTAATGCTGATCAGCGTAATGTTGAGGGTGTCAAGTTTCAAATGAATTAGGCCTACATCTGTTTTTATGATTCCGACGGTTCCGTTAATGCTGATCAGTAAAGCGTTCCAACCAGTCAATGTTGGGCTTATTAGGAAGCATTTAAAGGCTGTTCCCTCTGCTTGGATTGTGCCCGTAACATAGCTTGTCGTAATGACCAGCGTGTACATGCCTGCTTCTGCGTCTCCGGGTATGGTGTATGACATCTTGTATAAGCCCGTTGTAACAGACTGTGCTGTCAGGCTCTCAGTCGTTCCGTCTGGTTTGTAAAGTACAGCACTAGTGATGTCAGCGTCAACTGCCTTTCCCTTAAAGGTTGTTTGAGCGTAGAATTCAGTCATCTCTTCTCTGAAGTATGTCTCCCCTACGTCGATTTGAACATCCAGTGGAGTGGTGTCCACTACTGTAAACATTGCATGTGCATAGTTGTCTTGAGGATCTAACGCCTTTACGACTTGTGTTTCCACGCTTGAAAGCGGTATGTTAAAGGTGAATGTAAAGTTTCCAAATTCGTCGGTCATCGCATAACCAATCAACATATCATTGAATGTCACTGTCACCTGGCTTTCAGATAAGAAGCCCGCACAATTAACGGTTACTTTGGTTCCAACGGGACCTTCGGTTGGATTTAGAGTTATTAGGGTTACTCTGAAAGGAGTTGATGCTGTTCCGCCTGTGGCTACGTCCAAAACCATTACTTCATGAACTCCGGCTGTGGCGTTGATTGGAACCGTTAGCAAGCACGTGAATTCGCCGGCGGTATCGGCTGTTGTGCTCCCCATGAACATGTTACCCCAGTAAATTTCAACCGTCCCGTTTGGAGTTGCTATTCCGCTTACTGTCACTTCGGTTTCTGGAGAGCCAACAGACCGATCCACATAAACACACATCGTTAGCGGCGCGACGTAGAAACCTCTAATCGTTGTCTGCGATATTCTATTACCCAACGAGTCTGTGACATTGACCCTAAGGGATACGTAGGAGTCACTTAACATCCCGAGGTCAGCTATCCACGTGTTTGGATCCTGTTCAGTCAACGAAGCCAAGTGCCATATAGTACCATCGTCAAGTGAGTATTCCAAAGCAATTGACGATATCGGACTCTCATCAGAAACGTTTAAGCCTACTAACACCTCGCCTGGTTGGACGAAGCAGGATAAGTTAGAGTCCCTTGGCCTCACCGTAACTTGTGGCGGTTGATAGTCTTGCGTCGGATTTGCAGTAAAGGTTAACTCTGTAGAGGTGCTTGTTGATAGGCTTAGATCGCAGTCGCCTTCAATAACCACGGTGAACACTGGCGTACCCGAGAAAGATAGGCTCTCCCAGAAGTAATCCCAAATTTCCGTTTGGTATACTTCCACGCCGTCCTGTATTACGGTGAGATTGCCAGATACATTGCGAGTAAAGTTTGCGAAGCTGTTTCCAAACGTGTCTTCAGATATGCTACCCCACACATTAAAGTATCCTGTTCCGACATGTATTTCAGCACCTGAGGTAAATGGGTGTTCACCAAAGGCGAGGTAAGTCTCTGCTCCAGTCGGGTAGCTTCGCGCGGGCGCGTCAAGATCCCAATCCCACGTTGGATCCCACTTCGAATACCATCCCGAGTACGATGCGGGCTCTGGCGATAGCCACTCGAGTCTACTTTGAGGAACGGTCATCCGCCATACAAAAGTTGTGTCACACCACACAATCGGGTCTTGCACAAATTGTACTCGTTCAGCGACATCGGGCACGATTGCAACTTTATAGTCGGTTGTCCTCTGAACTAGAGCATCGTAATCTGCCACAAATGTT
>JAOZHM010000053.1 GCA_026014845.1 Candidatus Bathyarchaeota archaeon | reverse complement strand
TGTCATAAGGCTCCCCGAGAATCACCAATGTTCCCGCACTCTCCTTTTTGCATTCAATTATAGCGGCTCCGAATCGGCGTTCGATTATTTTTCCGTCAGCCAGCTTAAACCTGCGCTTCGCTTCAGGCATGATACGTAGTTCTTCCAGCTGATCTCCACGTATCAAAGTATAGACTGCGCCGGACTCAACTAGCAGTTTTACATCTCTGTTCTTTCCTCTGTCAGTAGGGTTGCAGGTGCGAACATCAGCGTAGGTGAAGCCCATGGCGTCTCCCATTTTATTATTGCGTAGTCTGAAATATAAGGGCAACCAACAGGAAAGCGTCGCTATCAACAGAGAGTGTTAGTGCGGTGGGCCGGATTCAATTTGGTGCAGGGGATGGGATTTGAACCCATGTACCCCTTCGGGACGGGATCTTGAGCCCCGCGCATATAGTCCCTCTATGAGGATTGACCAGGCTCTGCTACCCCTGCACCTCGTTTCAGAAACTAGCGTTTCCTTTCTATTAATTTTTTCCAATTTCGACAGCGCAGGCTAACAAAACTTTAGGATCTTTCTTATTGATCGTTTCCCGAAGCTTTAGCTGCAGTTGACTTGTATGCTTGAATGAAATCTTTTGCAAATTCATCTGCGTACTTCTCGGTTCCCCTATGCTTTGAATCTAAAGCTGTTCTTAAATGATGATAAAACTCGTGTAAAATGATGAACGGTTCCTTAAGTGTGTCGCTATTCAAAACGAAAATGATCCCCTTTTTTGCATTGTAGCATCCAAGAGCCCTCTTTTTTCGTCCTTTCGGCAAGCCCACCTTTATCTTAGGCACATCAACACTGTAATGTTCAGCGAGCAGTTCCAGAGCTTTCTCTACCTTCCCATTCAAGATAAGCCAGACAATTAACACTTCGAACTCTGGTTTCGTCGGTTTTGAAATCATTCTTTACCCATCTAATAAAAAGGGAGGAACAATAAAAGAATTCACGCACAATCTGCAGACGCGCGCGAGGTCAAAGGAAGCAGAAACCTAACCCTCTTGAACACTTAGCTCTTTCAAGTCATTATCGATGTTAAGAAGAGGGAACCTAAGGAAAAAACCTACAACTACACCATTACAAAAAATGGATTGCAACGCACACGTAGCCACCAATTCTCAAACCTCAAATTCCGAAACACACTTCAAAACATCATCCAACCTATATATAAGGGGGTAGAGACTCAACAGAGAGCAACAGTCCACGTCTAAACATCATCAAAGAATCCTGACGAAGTCGCCAAAAAAACAGCCCCACCAGCGCGCCAGTCAATCAAAACATTCCGCCGTTATGAGTTAAAAGCTTCATCCTCTCGACTTCCTCCAATACACTATCACACCTATTACGGCTATCACACCTATCGCGCGCGCTTTCGATGGGTATACACATATATCGACGAAAGTTTAGGGAAATTATGGTAGGTGTAAGAGTTCTCGGCCTCAACACGTAAGTTTAGACCTATTGAGATCAAAAAGACAAGAACTATCAAGAGCCATTAATCCTTTTTTCAACGTTATCACTAAACCCTCTATTCCTTGTTCTCTCTGACGCATAATTGTTATGAACAACAACTCTTAATTCTGAATTCAAATCGAACCAAACACAAACATGCAAGCATTTTTGAATGACAAAGTTTATTAGAAAGTGTGCAGTTACGCTTTTAGCCCTTTCAAAGCTCGAAAACCAATTTTTCAAGTTGGAGGAAACTAAAAGTTTGAAGAAACCCGCATCAAACAATTTCATGTATATATGTTTAAGTATAAAATTGCGGGAGATGGTTAAGATTGGCTGAAATATCAAAGGATGATATACATCTCCTGTTGAAAGCCTTCTTTGATGAGAAAGGCCTAGTCCGCCAACATTTAGACTCCTACAACGAGTTCATAGACCACGGCATACAAGAAGTGATAGACGAGATCGGTCAGATTTCAATAGACGTTCCTGAATGCCCATACAAGGTCAAGTTGGGACAGATCTGGATAATAGATCCACGCACAAGAATTACCAGCCCATACGTCACAGAGGTCGACGGCACGAAACACGAAATCCTACCCATGGAAGCAAGGCTCCGCAGTCTGACATATGCCGCGCCACTAGCCCTTGAGATGACCCCAATAATAGACGACAGAGAACAAGACACGGAACTCGTTTATGTCGGAAACATCCCAGTAATGCTAAAGTCAAAATTATGCTTCCTATCACAACTCTCAAGAGAAGAACTAATAGCCTGCGGAGAAGACCCAAACGACCCAGGCGGCTACTTCATAATAAACGGTTCAGAACGGGCAATAGTTGCTATGGAAGACCTGGCGCCCAACCGCATAATAGTAGATATAGACAAGAAGGGAGTGAAACCAGTATACCAAGCAAAGATATTCTCTACGACCGTTGGCTTCAGAGCAAGGATAGAACTTAAGCTGAAGTCAGACGGAGCTATATATGTCTCACTGCCCGGCGTACCCACGCTAATCCCGTTCGTAATTTTAATGCGTGCTCTAGGCTCAGAATCAGATAAAGAGATAGCTGAAACAGTTTCGCTAGAAGAAGAGACACAGAGGCAGTTGGAATCCTCATTTGACAAGGCTATAGGTGTAGACACATTAAGAGACGCAATCCTCTTCATTGGAAACCGTGTCGCCCACGGTCAAGTTGAAGAATACCGTATGCAAAAAGCCGAAACGGTGATGGATAGAAACTTTCTGCCACACATCGGTAGAACAAGCGAAAGCAGAAGAGATAAAACCTTGTTCTTAGGCGAAATGGCCTGCAGGGTAATTGAACTGAAACTTGGAAGAAGAAAAACGGATGATAAAGATCATTTCAAAAACAAACGGTTAAGGCTTGCAGGTCCGTTGCTTGCAGACCTATTCAGAATAGCCTTCAGAAACCTCTGCAGAGATATGAAATACCAGCTTGAACGCATAGGTGTAAAGGGGTCAATAATAACCGTTTCGGTAGCAGTCCGTCCAGGAATAATAACCGAGAGGCTTAAGCATGCCCTTGCAACCGGAAACTGGGGAAGAGGAAGAGTTGGTATAACCCAACTTCTAGATAGAACAAACCACATTTCAACTTTAAGCCACCTACGCAGATTACAATCGCCACTAAGCAGAAGTCAACCAAACTTCGAAGCAAGAGATCTACACCCAACTCATTGGGGTCGTCTATGCCCAAACGAAACACCAGAAGGGTCAAACTGTGGGCTGGTCAAAAACCTAGCCTTGTCAGCATGCATCTCAGTAGGTGTAAACCCTGAGAAAATAAAGCAGATACTCTACAGCATGGGCGTAGTGCCCGCATATGAAGCAAATGAAAACTTAAGGCTCTCAGGGGCAAAAATCTTCGTTGACGGAAACATAATCGGATATTGCATTTTCCCAGAAGAGTTAACGCGAGAGTTTAGAGAGAGACGAAGAAGAGGCGAGCTGTCAACAGAAGTCAACATAGCCTACTTCTCAAAAATCCACGAGGAAAGAGAAGAAATATATGTTAACTGTGATCAAGGAAGGGTCAGACGACCCCTCATAATAGTTGATAATGGCATACTAAAATTTCAACCAGAACATGTTGATAAAATGACTTCTGGAGAATGGTCTTGGGATGACCTTGTTAAAAATGGCATAATTGAATATCTAGACGCTGAAGAAGAGGAAAACGCCTATGTTGCCATGAGCCCTGAAGAGGTAACTCAGGAACGTACAAATATGGAAATTGCGACATACATAATCCTCGGGATCTGTGCTTCAACAATCCCTTACGCCGAACATAATCAGTCACCACGAAACTCATATCAAGCTGCAATGGCAAAGCAAGCACTAGGCATTTACGCAACGAACTTTGAACAACGTGCAGATTCAAGGTCACACATTTTACATTACCCACAAATACCCTTAGTAGAAACCGCGTTAATGGATGTAATCGGGTACAAACTTCGCCCCTCAGGACAAAACTGTGTAGTAGCAGTACTTTCCTTTGAAGGCTACAACATGGAAGACGCCCTAATCTTCAACAAAGCCTCCATAGAAAGAGGATTAGCTCGCTCAAACTTCTACAGAATATATGCAGGTGAATGCCGCCAATACCTAGGCGGATTAAGAGACAAATTCCTCATACCTGAACCAGGAATACGTGGATACAGAGGAGAACAATACTACAGACTTCTTGAGCCAGATGGAATAATAAGCTTGGAATCAAAAGTTTCAGGCGGAGACGTGCTCATCGGCAGAACAAGCCCGCCAAGATTCCTTGAGGAATACAAAGAGTTTGAGGTCAGAGGCCCCTCGATGCGTGACACGTCCGTGGATTTGCGGCCATCCGAAAAGGGAATTGTTGACTCAGTTTTTGTAACCAAATCTAGGGAAGGCAGCAAACTGGTTAAGGTTAAGGTTCGTGATCAACGCGTACCAGAGCTGGGAGATAAGTTTGCCTCTCGTCACGGACAAAAAGGGGTTATTGGGTTAATCGTTCCACAAGAGGATATGCCCTTCACAGAAGATGGCGTAGTTCCAGACATAATAGTCAATCCTCACGCGATTCCTTCAAGAATGACCATAGGGCATTTTATCGAGTCAATGGCTGGAAAAGTCGCTGCCATGAGAGGAACACCTGTTGACGGAACACCCTTCTCAAACGAAAAGACTCCGGACATCAGAAAATCCTTAGTTAAATTGGGGTTCAGCCACACCGGCAGAGAGGTTTTCTACAATGGTATGACAGGTGAGAAATTCGTTGCAGACCTATTTGTTGGAGTAGTATACTACCAGAAACTACACCACATGGTTGCGGATAAAATCCACGCCAGAGCCAGAGGACAAGTACAAATGCTGACCAGACAGCCCACAGAGGGCAGAGCCAGAGGAGGAGGCTTAAGATTCGGCGAAATGGAACGTGACTGCTTGATAGGGCATGGAGCAGCAATGCTACTCCGAGATAGATTACTGGAAGAATCAGATAAATACACGTTATATGTCTGTGAAAACTGTGGCTACATAGCCTATTACGACATGAGACACAGAAAATACGTATGTAGACTCTGCGGAGAAAAAGCCAGAATCTCCCCAGTAGTAGTCTCCTACGCTTTCAAGCTTCTCTTGCAGGAATTGATGAGCCTTTGCGTAGCGCCCACACTAAAGCTTAAGGAGAAAGCTTAACATGACTTTAGAAGAAATAATCCATAATGTTGTTGACCAAATCGGTTTCGGTTTGCTTTCACCACAGGATATACGTAAACTCTCAGTTGTGGAAATCCAAACGCCCGACACCTATGATGAAGATGGTGCCCCTATAACTGCTGGATTGATGGATGGTAGGCTTGGAACCCTTGAGCCGAGGCAAAGGTGCAAAACATGCGGTAATACGGCTATCCGCTGTCCAGGTCACTTCGGCCACATTGAGCTGGCTGTCCCAATAACGCACATTGCATTCACGAAAATCATATACAAGCTCCTAAAGGCAACATGTCGAAACTGTGGACGCATATTGCTTTCAGATGATATGATAGGTGAAGTTCAAGCTAGAATTGATAGAGCACGCGACCTCTTGGGCTTGGTTCCGAACGAAGTCTACAAAGCGATAATAAAAGATATACGAGGGAAACAGTGTCCCCACTGTGGAGCAAATCAATATAAAATAACCTTTGAGAAGCCAACAAAGTTTAGTGAGGTAATCCCTGAGAGCGGGTCGCAACCGTTGACGCCAAGCATGGTTCGAGAAAGACTGGAACGCATGACAGACGAAGACCTCGAAATCCTAGGTTTTAATCCAGAAGCCGCACATCCCGAATGGATGGTTCTACAGGTTTTACCAGTTCCACCAGTCTATGTCCGTCCGTCAATTACGTTGGAATCAGGTATACGCTCAGAAGACGACCTAACGCACAAACTGGTGGACATAATTCGCATCAATCAAAGGTTAAGGGAAAACATGGATGCTGGAGCACCCACGCTTATAATTCAAGACTTGTCAGAGCTTCTCCAGTATCACGTAACAACATACTTCAATAATGAAGCTTCAGGAATTCCTCCGGCAAGGCATCGTTCAGGCAGAGCGTTAAAGACCCTCTGCCAAAGATTGAAGGGAAAAGAAGGAAGATTCAGAAGCAACCTTTCAGGGAAAAGGGTTGATTTTTCGGCACGAACAGTGATTTCTCCTGATCCAAGCCTGGACATAAACGAGGTTGGAGTTCCGCTTGAAGTTGCAATACGGTTATCAGTGCCTGAAAAGATCACGGATTGGAACATCGAAGAAATGCGTAAACTCGTAGTAAATGGACCTGAAGAATATCCTGGCGCACTCTACATTATTAGACCTGATGGTAAACGTATAAGACTTGAATTCGTTGTTGACAGAGAAAAGGTTGCGGAAGCTATAGAGCCAGGCTTCATTGTGGAAAGGCATCTCAAAAACGGCGACACAGCCATATTCAACCGTCAGCCTTCGCTTCACCGCATGTCAATTATGGCTCATTGTGTACGTGTTCTGCCGTATAAAACGTTCCGTTTACACCTTTGTGTTTGCCCACCCTATAACGCCGACTTCGACGGAGATGAAATGAACCTTCACATACCTCAAAGCCAAGAAGCACAAACAGAAGCACGCCTACTGATGCAGGTTCAGGATCAAATATTATCACCAAGATTTGGAGGCCCAATAATAGGCGCAATTCGAGACTTCATAACAGCTTCATACTTATTCACGGAAAAATCAAATTACCTAACGAAAAATGAGGTCAGCAGACTACTGATAACAACGGGATATGACGGACAATTACCAAAGCCGAAAATCAAAACGCCTCAACCATTATGGAGTGGCAAACAGATTTTCAGCCTATTTTTGCCCAAAGATTTAAACTACGTTTTGAAGGCGCACATCTGTCAAGGATGCGACAAATGCCTGAAAGAAGACTGCCCCTACGACGCCTACGTTGTAGTCAAAAACGGTGAACTCATAAGCGGCGTCATAGATAGACGCTCAATAGGTGCTGAACAGTCGGAAACCCTCCTCCACAGGATAATAAAGGACTATGGATCAGAAGCTGGACGCGAATTCCTAAATAAGATAACCCGTATGTTGAAGCTTTTCATAACTATGCGAGGTTTCACATACTCATATGACGAACTGGTTTTGTCCCCAAATGCTGAAAACAAAATAAGAAAAACCATGGAAAAAATTGAGAAGAGAACAAAAGAACTGATAGATAAATACCGTAAAGGCACCTTACAAAGGCTTCCGGGACAAACCATCGAAGATTCATTTGAAATATACGTGATGAACGAATTAGCCAAAGCAAGGGACCAATCTGGAAAAATAGCTGACGAGGACTTCACCATTGAAAATTCAGGCATAGTAATGACACGAACTGGCGCTAGAGGATCAAATCTAAACATTGGACAGATGAGCGCGTGCGTTGGACAACAAGCAGTACGTGGAAAAAGGATAATGCGTGGATATCGAGACCGAGCCTTGCCCCACTTCAAGCCCGGTGATCCAAGCCCAAAAGCAAGAGGTTTCGTTTATTCCTCATATCAAAAAGGGCTTGACTCAGTTGAATTTTTCTTTCATGCCATGGGTGGCAGAGAAGGCCTGGTCGACACCGCCGTCAGGACACAGCAAAGTGGATACATGCAAAGAAGATTGATTAACGCATTAGAGCATCTGCGCTTGGAATATGATGATACGGTTAGGACTTCTTCTGGAGACATAATCCAATTCAAATACGGTGAAGATGGCGTCGACCCAGCAAAAAGCGACCACGGAAAAGCCGTGAACGTAAGCCGACTAATTGAACAGATAAAAATTGCAATGAAGAAGGGCACACTGGCATCACCTGAATACATTAAAGAACGCTTAAAAGAATTTGAAGACCAACTCACACCTTCGCTCATCAAGGAGCTTAAGCAGGCTTTGGCAAAAGCAAAACTAACCAGAGTTGGTGTGGAAAAAGCAATAAAATTAACGGCTGAACATTATAAGCGTGCTTTAGTGGAACCAGGTGAAGCAGTGGGCATAGTTGCAGCTCAGTCAATAGGTGAACCTGGCACACAGATGACTCTCAGAACATTCCACTATGCAGGAGTTCGAGAGCAAAACGTAACCCTGGGACTGCCAAGGCTGATAGAAATTGTTGACGCAAGAAAAATGCCATCTACCCCCATCATGACGATATACCTAACTAAAAAATATAGAAAAAGCAAGGAAGCCGCGACAGAAATCGCCCGGAACATAATTCACACGACGTTGGAAGATCTAGCACAAGCGATTTATGAAGATCCCATAAGAGAAGAAATATTAGTGGAACTTAGCAAAACAATGATGGAAGATAGAAGAGTAACACTCAAAGAATTGAAGAATCTGTTGGAGATACCGAACTGTACCATAAAAGCAAGAGGTAACCGAGTGCGCATAAAACCGGAAAAAGCTGAAAAACTCAAAAAGTTACTTCCCAAGGTTTTCTCCTTTCACATTAAAGGTGTGCCCAAGGTAAAGCGTGTGTTGGTCACGGAAGAAAGTGGAGAATGGGTCATAAGAACTGATGGGTCGAACCTCCCTAAAGTTTTGGACATTTCTGCAGTAGAGGCGTCACGAACGACAACAAATAACGTTCACGAAATAGCTAAGACTCTTGGAATAGAAGCAGCTAGGAACGCTTTAATATATGAGGCTGAAAGCGTTTTGGAGGAACAAGGTTTAGATGTTGACGTCCGGCACGTGATGCTTGTTGCGGATATTATGACATCTACAGGTAATCCGCAGCAGATAGGCAGGCATGGAATAAGTGGCAAGAAATCAAGCGTTTTGGCTAGAGCTGCTTTCGAGATAACAGTTCCAAACATTGTTGATGCATCTGTGAAAGGTGCAAGCGACCCATTAGATGGTGTAACCGAAAACGTAATAGTAGGGCAATCCATACCAATTGGTACGGGACTAGTTGAATTATATATGTCGACATCTAAATTGAAGAGGGAAAACAAATGATAGACGTGGATAAGGCGATTAGAACAGTTGTAAAAACAGGCAAAGTGTCTTTCGGCGCGAAATCCAGCATACAGAACGCAAAAACGGGAAAAGCCAAACTGATAATTTCGGCGGCTAACTGTCCGAAAAACACATGTGAAGACATAGAATACTATTGTAAGCTTTCGAATGTTCCACTGATCATCTATAAGGGTTCATCTATAGACTTAGCTGCTGTATGCGGCAAGCCCTTCATTGTTTCAGCATTAAGTATAAAAGAGCCCGGTGACTCAGAAATTCTTAGGTTAATAGAAAAGGCGGAGCCAGAGGAGTCTTACGGAGGAACTGAATGACGAGCGGAATAAAGTTCACAAGCAAGGAAATGCGGTATATATCATTGTTTGAGAGCGTAACTGGGGCAAATGTTAAAGACTGCATAGTCAATGAGGAACAGAGCCGTGTGATTTTTGTTGTCAAGGAAGGTGAGATAGGGATGGCCATTGGAAGAGGTGGAAGAAACATACACACGTTGGAAAGAATGACAGGTAAAAAACATGAAATAATCGAGTATTCAGAAACACCTGCACAATTCATTAAGAACGCTTTAAAACCAGCAATGGTTAAGGAGATTCGCATAACGGAGAGACCTAACGGGAAAACAATGGCTGTTGTAACGGTTAATCCAAAGGATAAGGGCGTTGCCATAGGGAAAAATGGGAGAAATGCTGAACGCCTCCGCTTTTTGGCTAAGAGATACTTTCAAATAGAAAATGTAAGCATAACCTAACTTTTCAAGAGATTAAGAACGTGAAGAAAATCAGATTATCGTTGTATATTCTGTTTCTTTTGTTTATGTTTATCAATTGTGTCAGGGCGCAAGAAGAACCTTTTGTGGATAAGTTTTTGGGCAGTCCGTTGCTTGTTCTCGTTGCAATAATTGTTATCGACATTATTGCATTCATTTATCATAGAATAAGAAGGTAACCAGTCAGTTTATGCAAAAAAAGATGTAATCTAACGTAGATTGTGAGGTGTACTAAATCTGATTTGGTTTTTCCGACGCCTTTGAATCTCATGTTGACATGATATATAAAAACTGTCGAAAATAGGCTAGGAGATTAAAAATCCACTAACACAAAAATTTTCGGAGGTTTTCTCAGATTCTTTCTGAGTGAAGGAGTTAACTATGTTTTGTCTTATCAGCTGCATGTAAGTGCACCATTGCTCTGTAAGCGTATACCACTGCTGTTAGGGCGGAGTGAAACAGAATTCCGATAAGCGAGTAAAGTGGTACTCCTAGAATGACTCCTACTAGAATGTAAACATTGTAGATGTTCCTTCTACCGGCCACTCGGCGGAAAGCACGTTCAAACGGCCCATAGACGTCTAGACTGACACCCATAGCCCTTCCGAACTGGTCATAACAGAATCTGTAAAACGCAATGAACGTTATAGAACATATAGTAAGGACCAGTGGCATTGAACCTTGGCTTTGGCTTAGAAAGAAGGCTAGTGCTATGAACCACGAAAATTCATACAGCAGGTCAAACACGTGTTCCATAAGACCCAGTTTGGTTGAGCAGCCACGTATCCTTGCTAGCTTTCCATCTAAGCCGTCTACTATGCCTACTATGAACGTTAGAATCGCAGCAGTTAAGAGATTACCGAAAAGAAACAGAGCAGTTACAATGTAAGCTAACACGTTCGTGAGTATCGTAACTTGATTTGGGGTTATTGGAGAATCTGAAATCAGATAGACGATTTTGTTTTCTATCGGTCGATTAACGTAATGAGCCACGAAGTCTGATGCACCACGCTTTTTCTGGGAATGCACAGCACGCAACTTTTTTGCTCGGTCAACATCTTTTTTCGTATCTACATCCACCCAGTATTTTCCAGTTACATCAGAGACTTGTGCACATCCATCTTTGGCTACGAGTCGAACGCAGTCAGCAAGCTCTGATGCTCCTAGTTCCATAGCTTTTTTGCCATAGGCAAATATTTTGGGTGAACATAGGAAGAATCCTGTATCTACGCAGTTCCAAGGGTTTATTTTTTTCCCGATGTTGAGGATTTTGTCGTTTTCTTCTAGTACTTTTGTGTCGTCGTGTGAATAGCTAGTTTTGTCTGTAGCAAGAACTAGGATGTCATCAACGTTGACATTCATGAGAGATTTTACAATTTCGGGGTCAAAGATGTGGTCACCCATGCATAAGAGGAAATCTTTTTGGAACATCCCCTTCGCCGCCATGAAGGAGTGTAAGTTTCCTTTTCCCCAGTTTTGTGCTGTTATGTAGTTAATGTCAAGTCCACAGTAGCTTTCTCCAATTTCTTCTCGTACATTATGTCCTTCGTATCCTACAACAATGTGAACTTTTTTTATTCCAGCTTCTTTTAAGCTGCGAAGGATTCTACCTAGTAATGGGATTTCTGCAATGGGTTTCAGAACCTTCTGCCTTGCATATTTTCTTAGTCTACTTCCCTCGCCCGCTGCCAAAACTAGAGCTTCTGGTGAATGGTTTACTTCATGCATTTTAAACTCAACAATGCAAAATAGCATTGGCAAGAGCCCTTTTATATCTTGTCATTGGCGTAAAATGATGCTTCTAAGTTATAATCTGATGGAAAATTTTGAAAGAGAGAACAGATAAAATGAACTGAACCATATAGCTGAAAGGCTGCGAGCTTATAGAAGACGAGTATTTTTGGGCGACTGAAGTGTTGAAAGTTGAAGTCACCAAAGAGTTTTTCCAGAACTTAGCGATGAGCTTTTGGGCAATGTTATACGAGAGGAAATGAAGTCAATTTGCAATCTGCCTATAATTTTGTTTTGTTACGTTATTCTGTCGCCCAGTTCACCCTCTTTATTCGGTTTGAACAAGACTAAGAAGAGCTAGAACATGTGCGAATCCCCGGTGGCAACGCAACAAACTTTGTCAGCTGCCCCATAATAGACGAAGAGTCTATTGTTAAGTATCACTGCCCCTTCAGGAAACACCACGTTTGGAACGTCGCCAACTTTTTCATAATGTTCCTCTGGTTCCAGGATTGGCTGTGACAAACGACTAATAACCTTTGAAGGATCGTGCAGGTTCAACAGTGCAGCGCCCGCTCTGTACTTATGGTCAGCACTAACCCCGTGATAGATCAAGAGCCATCCTTTCTCGGTCTTTATCGGCGGCGGTCCGGTGCCTATTTTTTCTGCCTCCCATTCTCTTTCCGGCCTCATTACGATCTTGTGGTGATACCAGTCTTTGAGGTTTTCAGAATAGGCAATCCAAATGCTTGGAAGATCCGTGCCGTACTCAGGACCTACCCAATCGCGAGGCCTATGGAGCATCACATACTTACCATCAATTCTCTCAGGAAAAAGCACAGTATCTCTTTCATAAACCCCAAAAGGAGTAATGCAGCCATGTCTTCTAAAACGGCGATGAAGATTCTGCAAGTCGTCCAAAGAGGATAGATCGTCTAATGAAGCTAAAGCTATGCGCGGTATACCCCTTTCTGAGAGAATGACACGGGCTTTTTCGCCTGATATACCTAGCCTAGGGAAAAGAGCTCTCGGAGGAC
>JAOZHM010000052.1 GCA_026014845.1 Candidatus Bathyarchaeota archaeon | reverse complement strand
GTGGTCAAGTTAGTTTTTCATCTGAGATAGAAAACTATACTGGCTTCCAGTATATTACTGGCGAGGAACTGACGGCAAAGTTTCAGGAACACTTGGAAAGACACAAATTCGAATCGAAAATGGAAGAAGTGCAGAAAGTGGAGAGAAAAGGTGATTTGTTCAGGGTAGGAACCGATGTCAACACCTATTTGGGTAAAACTGTGATCATAGCCACAGGTAGGAAGCCGAGAGAACTCAAAGTACCGGGAGAAGCAGAGTTCAAGAATAGAGGAGTCACCTACTGTGCAACATGTGACGGCCCCCTTTTTGAAGGCTTGGATGTTGCTGTGGTTGGCGGAGGAAACTCTGGATTAGAGGCTGTTCTTCAACTGATTAAAATCGCTAAGAGCATACATCTCCTACAGAGAGGACCGCAACTGAAGGCAGACATGGTGTTAGTCAAGAAAGCGAAAGCCTCAGACAAGGTGAAGGTCTGGACAAATGCTCAAGTCAAAGAGATAGTTGGCGATAAACTTGTGACGGGAATTAGAGTACAGAGAAACGGCAAGGAGACGCTCTTACCGGTGCAAGGCGTATTCGTTGAGATAGGATCTGTCCCTAACTCTGACATAGTTGACTTCGTTGGGAAAAACCATTGGGGGGAGATAATCGTAAACTGCAAATGCGAAACTAACATTCCAGGATTATTCGCCGCAGGAGATGTTACTAGCGTTCCAGAGAAACAAATAGTGGTGGCGGCCGGTGAAGGATGTAAAGCGGCACTGTCAGCTTTCAGGTATCTTTCTCAAAGGTGAAAGCTCTAAGTCTTTAGCTGGGTGCTCTGCTTGACGCATTCTCTATGTTTCCCAAGCATATCGTCAAGTTGTTTCTTCAGGTGTTCTTTGGGCATAAAACCCAAAGCCTGGCCTACAGGTCTTCCCTCACAGAAGAACACCAAAGTTGGGGTACTCATAATTCCGTGATGGATTGCTATCTCGCGATTAGCTGGGCTCTTTAAGATATTCAGCTTGACGAACTTGATTTTGCCCTTGTATTCTTCTGCGACCTCGTTGAATATTGGATTAAGCCTGAGGCACCAAGGGCAGCGATCATGCCAAAAGTCAACAACAGTCAAAATGTCAGACCTTAAGACTTCCTTGTCCCAGTTACTGGTGTTTACTTCTAAAACGCTTCCCATGATCGATCACATCTCCACTAATATAGAAAGAAAGTATTAAGCATTTTTGAAAAGTCACTTAACCATCTTCACCAAATGTTTTTTCGATCCAAACTTTGATTTCATCTCTTACGCGCCTAACTTCTGCCGATATTTCGTCTCCAGTGCCCTTAAACTCAGCTGGGTCTTTAAACCCTTTATGAAGGAAAATCGCGCCTCCCGGAAAGAAGGGACATGTCTCTTTTGCATGGTCGCATACTGTAACCACATATTCGAAGTTCTTTCCACGAAGTTCCTTGATGCTCTTTGAACGATGTTTCGAAATGTCAATTCCGACTTCTGCCATTACCTTAATAGAATATGGATCAACTTCAGCAGGTTCTATCCCAGCACTATAAGCTTCATATTTGTCTCCATAAAGAGCATTTAAGAATCCCTCGGCCATTTGAGAACGAGCTGAATTATGCGTGCAAATAAACAACACCTTTCTCTTCATAAGATCACGCAACCGGATTTTAATTGGATTGTCTCAGATTTAACGACTGGGCCTTAAGTGGATAAAAAGAGAGGATAACGTAGAAAATGTTTTGCTGGCATGTCTGATTTTACTTTGCTTTCCACAGTCCGTGGATGTTGCAATATTCCCTTGCTTCAATTTTCTCTGCTGTGATTTCAAATTCAGCTTCTGGCTTTTCTCCTGGTTTTAAGAATTTTCTGCAACTTTTGTCGTCGGCAATTGTTTCTATCCACTCGATATGGTGCTTCTGTTCCATGGGGTGTGGAACACTGCCGACCTTGACCTTTACTTTGTTGCCGACCTTTTCTATTACTGGGACATGTTTTTCCAAGCCAACATCTGCAGTTTTTTCTGTAAGTAGTTCCATTGGCTGACCGCAACAGACAAGTTCTCCTACTCCAGTGTGTATGACTTCGACGATGTTGCCGCAAACGTTACATCTGTAAATCTGTCTCAGCTCCGTCATTCCAGTATCTCCTCCACCTCTTCTTTACCCTTTTCTAGCTCTTCAACTTGTTGTTTGTCTTCTTTCAGAAGTAAGGTTTGAAACTCTCCCACATGCATTTTCTCCTCTTTAGCCACATCCAACAAAATCTTCTTGATGGCTTCGTTATCTGTCGCAGCCGCAAGCTGCTCATAAAGGCTTATCGCATCCAGTTCAGCTATCACTGCCACTCTTAGTATTTCACGGTCCAGGTGTCTCTTCGAAACCTTCTCCAGTTTTATGGGTATTTGGGATAACAATTTTCTCAAACCACCTTTTTGACTTTTAGGTCAGCAACTACCTATTATCTTTTGTGTCGAACACAAAAGTGAGCTCGAATACGGCAAATTTGCAGATTCTCCGCACAAGCTGAAAACGATAGATCCCTTATGTTTTTTCAACATTCACCGATATTTGAAGACAAATACGTCAGCCAAATTGGAAGCATGGATTTCAAAGGAAAAAATGATCGGCGAAGATATCTTACCGCATTTTACCTTTTTCGGGTTAATCTACCTTCTCGAATTTGGATTTTGGAGCATTGCAGATGGGGCACCCTTCTGGTGGCTTGCCTTCAACGATATAACCGCAGATTGTACACACATAGTATTCAGCAAGACGCTGTGCTATCAAATGGTTAAGTGCTTTTTTGTAGAGCTTAGCGTGAACAGCTTCGATATCGCGGGCTTGCGAAAACACCAAGGCAGCAGCTTCTTCACCATCTTCTTCCGCTTCCAGCAACATTCTGGGGTAGTGAACGCCATTAACTGCTGTTTCAGACTGAAACGCCTGCTCTAGGTTACTCTGTGTGTCGGCGACAGACTCTAGCAAAGCAAAGTGCCGCCGCGAGTGAATGCCCTCGGCCGTGGCGACAGCCCTGAACAGATGGGCTATCTGCGGCAAATCCTCTTCTTCCGCCCTTTTGGCGAACATCAAAAGTCTTTGATGGGCTTTCGCTTCCTCAATAAATGCTGTGTGCACATTCTCAGCGGTTCTCTCTTTCAACTTCATTTTCGCATCCCTTTTATAGCTAGACTATTCTTCAACGGTTATTGCTTCTGTGGGGCAAGAAGTTACGCATGCCATGCATTGGATGCATTCTTCTTTTCGTACTGGAACCGACTTTTTGCTGTCAGGATGTTCCGTTAAGTCTTGAAGTTCAAAAACCTCAACGGGACATACGTCAACGCATACTCCGTCGCCATTACATTTCTTCCAGTCAACCTTAACATCAGCCATTTTCATCTAGTCTCCATTAATTCTTTCCGTTTTATCCTCCAGGGGCTCCGTGGAACGGAACGTTTTTCCAAAGAACGTCCCACCAATCTTCCTCTGTTATGGTTTCTCCTCTGACCAGAATTTCGAGAACCTTCTTCAAAAGCTCATGATGCCTCTTCTCATCCATCAATATCGCATTCAGGAGAAGCTTGACCTTCCTGTCTTCAATGCGTGGCAATTTCTTACTTATCTTCTCAATCAGCTCTGCCTCAAGGTGTATATGCTTCTCCACAAGCTCCCTTTGTTTGTCAAGATGCTGCTGCGTGAGGGCTGGTTGGACGCTGGTTAATAGGTTAACGGCTGAGGCATACATTTCCGCATGTTTCACAGAATCTAGGGATATTCCTTTCAGAACTCCTCTGACAACTGGATTTCCCATTTCGCCCAAGGAACTATTCAATGACTCGACAATCCTGTTTTCAATCTTGATTTCCCCCTTGAGAAAATCCGTTAATTCATTTTTTGAACTCAAAACATCCACCTCCTTCCGCAAAGACATCAGCCTCAAGCCATACGTCTTTCGGCAACCTTCCTTCCAAATTCTCGGCATTTCTCAAGCCCAGATTGATCCGGTGCATATTTAATCAGAAGCGGAGATTCGATTATATCCATTCCAAACTTGTTCTTCATAATCTCAAGAACCAGCTGCGGTGCCTCACCACTCCATCCGTAGGAACCAAACGCCGCCCCAACCTTATTTTTTAAGATGATGTTTTTCACCGTAGCCTCCTCAAAGAGCTTCTTCATGTCGATACTCATGTCATGATGATAGGTTGGCACCCCAACCACCACAGCGTCATAGTCAGCCAGCTCTTCAGGCGTCGCATAGTACTTCACTTCCACATCAACTCCATGAACAGCTCTAGCTCCCTCAGCAACCGCATCAGTCATCTTCCCAGTGTTTCCAGTTCGACTGTAATAAAGAATAAGGATCTTCCTCATTCATTACCCCCTCTTTCCTATGCTTGACTCGGCTCAGACGTTGCTGGCGGCACAAATACCCGCGCTGCAAGTTCCTTGTCGATCATGAACAATCCATTACCTTCTTTTCCGACCAGCTTCAATTTGGCGATGATCTCATTGTCATTGGCTTCCTCTTCTATCTGTTCAGTGACAAACCACTGGAGAAAGATCCTCGTAGCATGGTCCTTCCCCTCGATCGCAAGGTCGACGAGATCATTGATGCACTTTGTGACGAACTTCTCATGCTCCAAGGTCTTCTCAAACATCTCTAAAGGCGATCCGAATTCCATTGGTGGCTGTGCAACGGTCATGAGCTTTACCTGTCCGCTTTGGTCATTAACATAGTCGTAGATTTTCATTGTGTGCGTCATCTCTTCTTGATACTGAACCATAAACCAGTTGGCAAATCCCTTCAGTCCTTCAAAGGTGCTGTATGCAGACATAGACAGATACAGATAAGCTGAATAAATCTCCCTGTTGATCTGCTTATTCAGCGCCTTTACCATCTTCTCACTTAGCACACTATCACCTCCTTTCAATCTGTTAAGTTGTGTTCTTTATGTTTATCTAAGATTTCATCAGCTAACCCGTCTAACTTCCTAAAATCTTCTTCCTTTGGAAAGCCTTTTGTCACGACCGGGTTAAGTAACTCAACCTTTAAGTTAGACAACATCTCCGTGATTTGTTCCACCATCCTGCTGCCCCAGCCATAAGACCCGATTATTGATGCAAACTTCAGTTTCGGCCTCAAAGCATTTACAAGATAAACCCCATAAACAACGTTTGGATGCGGTCCAACCAAGACTGTGGGTGAGCCTACTACGATTGTTGCGGCATCCACTAATGCCATTGCTAATTTTCCAATATCCGTTTTAGCTAAGTTGAACTGTTTCACGGTTATGCCTCTCTCAATTAGAGCACCAACAAAGTATTTCACCATCTTCTTAGTGCTACCGTGCATTGAGATATAGGGCAATACAACAATGTTTTTAGGCGGAGAGTAAACCCAGTCCGTGTATGCTTCGAGTGTGAACTCTGGTTTGTCATAGATGGGACCGTGGCTTGGAGCTATCATACCTATTTGTAAATCTTTTATTTTCTCTAAATTCTTCTGGATGACTGTTCCAAATGGCATCATGATTTCAGCATAATACCTCTTAGCTGCTTCGTAAACTGTCGCTTCGTCAGTTACATAAAGATTAGATGTTGCAAAGTGAGAACCGAACAAATCGCAGGTAAAGAGTATTTTGTCTTCTCTTAAGTATGTGAGCATGGTCTCTGGCCAATGAACCCATGGAGCATGGATAAACTCTAAGGTTTTGTTTCCCAATGATACTGTTTCTCTGTCTTCTACTGTCATAATCTTGTTTTCAGGAATTAGAAGCAAGTCCATGAGCAGATTTTTACATTTAGGAGTTGCAACAACCGTCGCATTTGGATATAACTTCAATATTTGG
>JAOZHM010000051.1 GCA_026014845.1 Candidatus Bathyarchaeota archaeon | reverse complement strand
TGTATTCCTTCTTTGATAAAGAACGCTGCAGCTTCAGATCTACTCTTGAAGGCTTCAACTTCAACTAGAGCATCAATCTGCTTGAGGTCATCATCATTCAATCTGGTCATCACCACATTACCTCGACCTCCTAAGTGTTTGCCCAGTTTCATGAGAACCTTCTCGTGGATTTTTTCAGCGTCTTCACCTTCAGGACAATGCATTTGTATCATGAGTTTATGTGGTTTTCCGGATTCACCTTCGCAGCAAGCACTCAATTCTTCATCTATGTCTTCCTTTTTATCCATTAATCTCACCTACCTTATTCCTTTGTATTATGTATGTTGTAATTCGTAACTCAGATACTTAAGTCTTTAGATAAACGTGAATGTCAAAGAAACCTCCACAGAAATTCATGCAAACACATTTATTGGAATATGAAAACAAAATTATATCAAATAGAACAATGCCACAAAGAACGAGGAGTTTGCAGGAGATATCTTCACTGGGTGTGGGGGGGTTCGAATGCTGCATGCATTAGCATACTTGAAATACCAATACTGTGGATTGCTCTAGCTATGGTGCAGAGAGCGCACGCCCATAACTTTTGACCCCATTCAGTGCGCGCAAAAGAAGAAAAGATAAAAAAGAAAAAGGATTGTGAACGAAGAATAGGAAGTCAGCTTGTGAGTTTAATATCTATTTCTTCTTGGGGGTCTTCTCTTTGCATAGCATTCTCGGCAGTATACGGGTTTGCTTCCGTCAGGTTTGAAAGGAACTTCACATTCTTGTTTACATTCTGCGCAAACTGCCTTATGCATTTCTCTTGGTTCTCTACGTCCATACGACATCTAGACTACACCTCCGATTCGCTGAAAGAACTAGTTTCGTCAGAACACTAATTCTAGAATGCTTACCTTAGAGTTGCTTATAAATGCGCGCGCCTTGACACTGCGCTTTCATTCGAGCAAGTCAGCGCTCAGTTCGCAAAATGTGTGTGTGTGTGTGTGGGGGTGGGATTCGAACCCCTAAACCCAAACCCAACACCGCCGCAAAAAATCCTTCAATTCACATAGAGGGGCTTCAGATACTATGAACCTTGTTGGTTTGCTAGTTTCCATTCAACAATTGGGTCTGGCTTTATCTTTTTTCTTTTTGACTTGTGCATACGCTATTACACCTCATTTGATTTGTCAGCTAGAATTGCTTTGATACACCCTAGAAAAAGTAAAAAACTTGGTAAGCGTTCTACTCTTTTCGGAAAGCCGCTAACTGCTTATCCCTAATTGCACCAGCCCTCCTTATTAACCCTTGTACACACGCTTCCACGCGGTAGGGTATTAGCTCCACGTGTGTGTGGGTTCGAATTCCAACCAACCAACTGCCGACAACTCAACAAACTACTCTTACGTTTGAATCGAAGAAACAGGAAGGTCTAAATCCCAAGAGAACTTCCAGATGTGAGATGGACAGTGTACCACTTTGGGGAAGGCGGATGTTGTTTAGGCGGCAAGTATTGGCGGTCACTTTGATGCTCATCGCTGTTTCAGTTCTGACAGTAGCAATCTATTGGTATAGCAATTTGCGGTCTCTCAAAAAACCAGCATGGCTGGAATTGGGTTCATTTATGGTTTATGAGCAAGCCATCGCATGGGCAGACCATCAACAGGTTGAGAACATGACTTGGGTGGTAACCAAGCTTGAAGACGACACTGCCAATGTGCATTTAATCTCTCACGGCGTCGACACTTCAAGCGGAAACGTCGTCATAACCGCTGGTGAGGCTAACTGGACTATTAACGCGATTTCTCGCGAAATACTGAATTCATCAGACCACAATTACGATGGTGAGAAAAACCCTTTCTGGATTGAAAAAAATGTTGGGGTCGGTTCAAGCGTCGACATACTTTATGGAATGAACACCATAAGCAGCGACGAATCCATCTCTGTTCTCGGAATGCAGAGAGACTGCTGGGTCGTTGAGTACAATTGGTGGTCTACTTCTGCCATGAAACGATGGTACGACAAATCATCAGGAATAGTTCTCAAAATCCAAGTTGTTCTCTATCGCCAAGACATAAGGGTGGAGATTACTGAAACAGCGATTCAAACAAACATTGACTTCCAACCCTAGAAACAAATCCTCGAGAAACAGGTTCAATCTAAGCCAAATAGCACGTCGTTTGGCGCGCGCGCGCTGCGTTTTTGTTGAGTTGCCTTAGGCTGTATGAGATTGAGCGTACGGTGTTTTTGGCTTTTATCAAAGTGTTTATTATCAAGTCGTCATATTTTGTTGGTTGCTGGGGTCGTCGTCTAGTTAGTGTTTTGGCGTGTATCTTGGTGCCCAAACGCCTAGAGTGGTCTAGGATACCAGCCTGGGGCGCTGGCGGTCCTGGGTTCAAATCCCAGCGACCCCACCAAAATTGTTTTTTTAGCAAATAAAGACATTATCATGCTTTTTTCATTAAATAATGCTGAAAACAAGCTTTTTTCAGAACTGCACAGCTCATTCCAGCATTGGAATTGTGGAAATAATCAAAAATTATTTAATTTAATATGATCAAACAAGAACACAGGGGGACTTGCAACAGACGAGGAGAAAAGTGACAAGCATTTCCCTCTATGGGTCAGTGACAACTTTCTTAGAAGATTGTTTAGAAATCCCAAAAAATATTGTTCATACATTTCAAATGGTCAGGTGGTTGCAGACCTTGGTTGTGGCCCAGGTTTCTTTACACTTGCTTTAGCTGAATGTGTCCGCACTGAACGAAGGGCTTATGCCGTCGATATGGATGAAAAAGCTATCCAAGCGTTGGAAAAAAAGGCGGATAAACGTGGCTACCATAGCATCGAAGCACACGTTTCATCTGCCCACAACCTTAACTTCATAAAAGATAGGTCAGTTGACTTTATCCTTGCAGACGGACTGCTGTGTTCCATGGCACCACAACAACATGAAGCAGTTGTAGAAGAAATGAAGCGCATCCTCAAACCAAATGGACTGATATACCTGAAAGTAGCCAGAGGACCTCGGAGTTATATGAAAAAAGCAGAATGGGACTAAATACTTGACGGATTCAAAGTTGAGCAAAGAAATGATGGTTTTCCTGCAGGACATAAATGGGCAGTAGTGTATAAGAAAACATAATCAAACAGCTGCCTGATGGCGAGTGGGTATAGTTGGAAGGAGGTGAATAAATGGCACAAATGTCTGAAGAAGAGTATGAAGCAGAGAAGAAAAAGGTTAACTTAATTCGGAATATTCTGGAGACTCTGGTGGCCATCTTCCTTATTGTCGGCATTATTACCGCGGTCTTGAACATAACATTTGGCGGGTTCACGCCTGTGCATTGGTTTCTGTTGGCTTTTTGGGCTGTTCTCGTCATAATCTGTATGGAGGTAACAATGATACGAGCCTACTTGGAACGCAAGAAATAGATTTAGAAGGCGCGCGCGCCCCCGACCCACCTTTTTACTCAGTCTTTGTAGACAATCATGCTTTTAGGAAACAGCAAATATTATTGTTGCGCACGCAGAAAGATT
>JAOZHM010000006.1 GCA_026014845.1 Candidatus Bathyarchaeota archaeon | reverse complement strand
TAAGCCGTAGGCGGCGCCGAAAGAGAAAGACGGGTAAGGGGGAATGAGGTATGCTTCCTAGCGAGCTTCTTTTGGTGCGGAGGAGGAGCGGTAGAATTTGGCCTCGATACGCTAAGCTTTCCAGTGAGAACTTAGAGGTTGCCAACCTTCTTATTCAGGCATACAGTCGTCATATGGGCGAAAAGAAGAATGTTCTGAAGGAGTTTGTCGGTGAACTTGAGAACATGGGTTATGACTACCGTTTTGTTAGAGGCTTGTCCGTTCTTCTTGACAGAAGAAGCGTGTTAAAGTGCAATGTTAAAGTTGACCCGGTGGATTTGAGGAGAAGGCTTTTTCAGGCGACTGGAAGGCTTGGGTTGCCGACCACACCTGAACAAAGAACTAGAATAGTCGAGTCTGTCGCTTCGGAAATGAAGTTGACCGCTGAGATGGTGGAGGAAGCTTTGTACGCTGACTTGGACAGTGAACTGGTTCTGGCGGAGTTCAATCCGTTGTCTCCGCAGTCTTTGCTTAAAGATTATAATGTTAGCTTGACTCAGACGCTTCTGTTTAACTCGACGGAACTGGACTTCACGGCTTCTGGGAATTGGCAGAGAATTTTCTATACGGTGAAGAGGTTGGGCTTGATTTATGAGGCATACAGAAGGAGTGGTTTCTGGGTGAAGATAGATGGGCCAGCCAGCCTTTTTAAGCTAACTAGGAGGTATGGAACGGCCTTGGCGAAACTTTTGCCAGCTGTTATTGCTAATCCGGGGTGGACTGTTGAGGCGAAGATCCTCTGGAAATACACGAACGAGATATGTGATTTCAAAATTGAAAGCGGCAGGCACGGCGGAATACTAAGGAAGCCTGAGCCCTCAGCTGTTTCCTACGACAGTGTTGTTGAGCAGAATTTCGCTGTGCGTTTTGAGGCTTTGGATTCTGGTTGGGTTTTGAGGAGGGAGCCTGAGCCTGTTCCGGCTGGTCGCTTTGTGATTATTCCAGATTTTTCTTTTGAGAGGGAAGGGGTTAGGGTGTTTATGGAGGTTGTGGGATTTTGGACGGCTGAGTATCTGAGACGGAAGGTCGAGAAGTTGAAGAAGATTGAAGTGAACATGCTCATAGCGGTGGATGAAGCCCTGGCGTGTGAGAAACTGGCGAAACTAGAGAAACACGCGAAGCTGAACATTGTGTATTATCGGAATAAGGTTCCGTTACCTCCGATTCTCCGTTACTTGGAAGAAGCGTTTCAGCATGCTAAAGAGAAACAAGCACAGTTTGTCAGGAGCCTTCCAGTAACATTCGTGGAGCCCGTTGTGAACTATGAAGAATTTGCCGCAAGAATCGGCGTGTCCACCGAATCCGTAAGAACAACCTTAACCGAGAAGCCTCCGCAAGGTTATGTGGTGTTACCGAACAGCCTTGTGAAGAAAGATAAACTGGAAGAAATAGGGAAAACACTTGAAGAACAGATGAGCCAAACAGGCCGACTGCTCCTGCCTGAGGCTGCGAGAATTATCGAGACAGAAGGAGCCAAAGACTCATCAAACGTTCTGAAGGCTCTGGGTTATAAAATCAAGTGGCAAGGAATCAGCCCCGAAACAGCGGAAGTGATCATGCCAGAAAGCAAACAGACAGAAAAAGACTCTTGAATTTAGTGTTATTGGTGCTTGAATTTTGTTGGGTCTATTCTTCTGATCAGCTCTACTTTGTCGAGTTCTTTGTCGGCTGAGATTATGTCTGTAATGTTGTTTTCAGTTGCGAGAGCGATGTGGATTCCGTCGTAGGGTGTGATGCCGTAGTCTCGGGCGTATTCGGCTGCTACTCTGATTGTGTCTGGGTGAACGATGTAGATGTCGATGGGGTAGGAGAGTATGGCGTTGAGTTGAGATGTAGTGTCTTTCACCTTATACTTGTTGTACAAGACTCCTGCAACTTCGCCGAGAACTTGGGTTGAAATAGCTGCCTTCAGCTTCTTGGCTTCGATCTTCTTTAAGATTTGTTTGCATTTTTCTCCGTATTTGGGATGGGCAATTATTGCGTAAATCCATATGTTTGTGTCAATGTAGCAGGTCAAGCTCTGCCTCCGGCTTTTCTAAATTCTCGGACGGCTTCCACGGCGTCTTTTTCGCTTTTGACACTGCCATAAAGCTTCTCCGTTGGGTTCCTAACTTTTGGGAGAGGACGGAGCACAAGTTTGCCACCTTCACATCCAATGTAAAGTCTGTCACCTGCTTCCAAGCCGAGGGCTTCTCTAACGTTCTTTGGAATGGTTATTTGATGCTTTGAGCTTAATTTCAGGTAAGGCACCTTTACACCCTTTACTAACTTTACATTTCATACCAAATAAACCTTGCGCAAGAATAGCGGGCCCGCTGGGATTTGAACCCAGGATCTCCGGCTCCGCAGGCCAGCGTCCTAATCCATACTAGACCACAAGCCCCCTTCACGCTGAGCATCAAACACCCTTTTCAGAGCCTTCACCTACCTATAAGGAGAAGATACTGAACACGCTACTAAATCTCAACAGAAAAGCACAGCAGAGATTTTGATCGATACTACCTTCGCTCAATTATTTTCATGTAGGCAAACGTGGCTGTCGTGGCGAAGACTGTTGAGAAGACAACTAGGTTTCTTATCATGTTTAACGTAAAAGGCGGGTTGCCTAGGAGGAAGGATCTGATGAGATCTGCGCCGCTGCTTAGGGGGTTAAGCTCAGCCAACACTACTATGGGCTGCGGCATTACACCCTCCTGGCCAAGGGTCTGTATAAGCGATAGCGGATAAAAGATGCTGCTGCAGAAAAAGAGTATATAATAAATCAAGCCTCT
>JAOZHM010000050.1 GCA_026014845.1 Candidatus Bathyarchaeota archaeon | reverse complement strand
AACCCCGTCTACGCTAAGGGTTTTCCAGTTATTACAGCCCTTTTTTTAAAAAAAGAGGATTTATGGTTCTTTGTAGGCGTAATTTCCAGTGCATATTACTACGTCGAGTATGGTGATTTCGCCGTCGCAATCAAGGTCTGAATTAGGGTTGTATAGGGACTGTGGATATTTAGAGGCGTATATGCCGGTGATTCTAACTATATCGAGTATGGTAACTTCTTTGTCAGCGTCTACATCTCCTAACCAAACAATCGTCACGGTATCGCCTACGAAAGTGTTGTCAGCAGTGTCTACTTCGCCTAGAACTGGTGTAGCGACAGCGCTTATCGTGTAGTTTAAGTATCTCGTTTGATTTGCAAACCAACTGAATTGAACGATCTTGGTTTCGCCAATTAAAAGCGAGACGCTGGTGGTTCCTATCACATTTGTGTTGTTCCAGTAGACTGTTAACTTGAAGGTTTCATTTGTTGGGCCTTCATTTGTGACCTTTACGTTGATGGGGCGTGTTCGGTTCTGAGGAATGTGCGTCTGACCACAACAGATTGCAAGATTTCTTACTACAATATAAGGTAGTAGTTCATATGGTGATGTTATTACGTCATATTCTATTCTTGCCTCCCATGTTTGGTCGTCGAAGTATCCTTCGAGGAACCAGCAGCCAATTATCGAGTTATATCGTACCGCGTAGGCATCGTGTGAAACTAGGCTCGCATTGTTGTGAACTGTTGAGCTATGTGGATAGGGATGCCAAGCTGGTGAGCGACCAGAAGTTCGGCCTGCTTCAAAGTCGTCTCTTATGGGATTGCTGAGTAGTAGTTGATGGGTGGTTGAGTTTGCGCCAGCAACTGTTACAAAGTGTCCACCGTCTCGTACTCCACCCTGATAGAAGCCAAGCAGTACAATCACGCGCGCACCAAGACCAACATCCTCACTGGCTTTGCACACATTTACCTTCTCTCTCCCTACTCAATGTTTGAACTCCAAGTCAGACAAATCTGTTCTGTCATCTGTTACTTCAATGGGCACTCGCTCAAACAAAATGAAATCTTTCCTTCTACAATTATCAGCCTAAAGGGAGGATTCTAAGGAAAACATCAACAATTTTCCGAGCTGAAACTTCGACCTCAGGTGTTAACCCTTCTCCGAAATCAGCTTTTTTGGGCTCTATCAGTAACAGGGCGATTTTTGCTTTTGTAGTTGTGGCAAGGTATTCGCAAAAAATTCTTAGAGGAAGCGCATGTGTTGAATAAGCAGGGAATGTTGCCAATTGTTCTGGTTTGATAAGCCTTGAATCTCCGGGTTCTAAGCCTAAAATTGCCGCGTCTATCAGAAGAACATGTGTCGGATTAAAATCTGTGATTTTCTGGATGAAGTTTTCTGGGACAGTTTCGCACTTGATTAGGTAAACTTTTTCAGAAATTTTTCCTTGCAAATCTTGAACTATTTTAGTTCCGACAAAATCATCCATGCGGGTAGGGCTTCCAATGCCAGCTACGACCACTTTTTTAGCGTTTGAAAGCCATACTTTTAACTCCTTTTCAACATTGTATTTTCCGCTGATCACTGCAAATCGCCATTTAACTAACAGAAAACGGAAAGGAAATAAAAGGTTATCTTTGCGCTGTCTTGAGCAGCTTTGCGCGCGGCAAGTTAGGATTATAATCAAGTTATTCTAGATATCATCGGAAACAGGAGCGACTAGAATGGAATCCGCACAGACTGTCATCTGGCCAATCCCACCCTTCAACTTTGATGGTACAGTATATGTTCCTCACTATTTTCCTACGCCTGACTTTGAATGGCAACCGAACGTGATGTGGCAAACTCTGAATTTGGATGGAAGATTGTTTGGGTTAAGAATGGAAAACGGGGGTGTTATCGACGAGCCCAAGATCAGACTGACAGTTTATTCCAAGAACAAGCTTACTCCTAACGTGATGGGGAGGGTTGTGAATGAACTAAACTGGAGTTATGGGTTCAGCGAGGACCTTTCAGAATTCTTTGAGGAATTCAGGAATGACAAGTTTCTCAAACCAGTATTCAAACGTTGGAAGGGCATGAGGTTCAATTGTGCAAATTCCCTCTACGAACTCCTGATAATCTCGATAGTTCTGCAGAATGCCACAGTCAAAAGAACCATTCAAATGATGAACAACTTGTTCAATGCTTATGGTTCAAAGCTGAAATTCGACGGCAAGGAATTGTTTGCCTACTGGAATCCAGAAGACTTGAACGAGGTTGATGAAGAAGAGTTGAGAGCTTCGAAAGTCGGCTACAGAGCCAAAATGATTAAACGAGTGTCAGAAGCCTTTGCACGCGGAGAAATAGATGAGTTGAAGCTGAGAAAAATGAATACTGAGGACGCAAAACAGGAGCTTATGAAACTGTATGGAGTAGGACCGGCAACAGCACAAATCATTCTGGGCGGATACCTGAGAAGATATGACGTTTTTGACTTGAAAGGTAAGTTTTGGGAACAAAAAATACTCTCCAGAGTAATGTTCGGCAAGAAACTGATTCCTGCGGATGAGATAACAGACGAGTTCAACAATAGGTATGGAAAATGGAGAGGGCTGGCGTTTCATTACATATTCACTGACTTGTTCTGGAGGCACAGAGAGAAGAAAATCCCTTGGCTAGAGAAAGAAATAAGAATGTAAGCAAGCAGGCAAGAATACGCGCGGGGTCATTCAGTTTTTCGCTTTTTTCAAAGCCAATACGGGATACCCCCCCTATATTTTTCAGAAGGGGAATAGTTGCCACAACATCTGAGAATTACGGTTTTAGCTGTGCCTTCAACGATCATTCAATTTACGCTTCCTACACAACCTAAATTTGATACCCTCACCTTTTTTTCAGGACCATCTCCAAAGTCGGGATATCCCCCGCAAAATTCCATTTTCTATCGCTTGTCTCTGGTCTGTCTCATTGAAGCAAGTGATTCTTATCATTTTTTAACTTGCGATCGAATTCTCATCCTCTATTCCGCAATCAAGCTTTCAGTTTCTGACTGGTTAGAAAGTTATAAGCTTAGAAAGTGTCTTTCATATGGGAAATGTAAGTTGAGAGCTAGTCGTTTAGGATATGGGTCGCATTCGTTTCTTAACGAGTATATCTACAGGAATAAATGTAACAGGATCATGGAGATCGGTGTTGCAGAAGGTGAAAACGCGAGAACCATGATAGAAGTTGCCATCCGAAACTTTTCGCCTGAAGAGGTGGAATATTACGGATTCGACCTTTTCGGAGGAAACGACGATTTTAGGCTGAAACAAGTAAGGCAGAAACTGAAGGAGACGAGGTGTAAGTTTAAGCTTTTCAAAGGAGATTCAGTCAAAACTCTTCCTAAAGCATTGAAAACCCTATCCAAAATGGACCTGATCTTTATCGATGGAGGTCATTCTTATACAACGGTGAAGAGTGATTGGGAGTATTCAAAATCCCTTATGCACAATGAAACGGCAGTTTTCTTCCACAACTACGATTTCTCAGGTCCCAAAAGGGTGGTCGACAACATTTCACGAGAAAAATATCAGGTGAAGATAATCCATCCCAAGTCAGATTCTGATACAGCCTTAGTCAAGCAGAAAGCTTAAGGTGCGCTAGCGTTATTGTTGAATTTGACTTACAAGTTCTGTTGGTTTTACTCTAAGTTGGTTTAGCAGAAGTTGTTCAGGTGTGAAGCCCATTGCCAATCCTAGCAATTGTGTATAGTGCAGCACTGGTATACCGAATTTTTCATTGAACGCTCTTTCTATTCTAGGTTGATTTAAGTCATACATCATGTGGCAGAACGGACAAACAGTTATCAAAGCTTGTGCCTTCACAGCCCTGACATGCTCAAGCTTTTCCCTAGCCATCTGAAACGGAACTTCCTCGTTCACACCAATTATCGGGTTGCCACAACACTCTGTCTCATCCATATAATCTAAACACTCGGCACCAGTCAGCCTGATTAGGTTTTTCAGCATCGTAGGATTTTCAGGGTCATCACCATGATTTACATGTTTTGCTGGACGAACGATGTGACATCCACCGTGTTGTGCCACGCGAAGATTTGCTAACGGCTTCTTGACAGCATCTTTAATTTTTTCGAAACCTACATCTTCCACAAGTACATGAACAAGATGTTTGACCTTTATCGTTCCCTTGAATTCCATGCCAATTTCGCTGAGGTGACCATTGATCTTTTCTCTGACATCCTTGTCTTCTGCAAGAACCTTGTTTGTTTCATTCAAGATGCTGAAACACCCGTTGCAAAGTGTCAGAATGTCCAGATTTTGCTTTTCTGCCAAACAGAGATTCCGTGCTGCCAAAGTCAGCATCAAGTCATGGTTTATGGGATCCATCGGGAAGCCGCAACAGTTAAATTCAGGCATCTCCACGAGCTCCACGTCGAGCTTTTTAAGAACTTTTCTGGCTGAGATTTCGTAACTTGCAAGTCTGTATGGAATGACACATCCGAGGAAAACCAGATACTTCAGTTCTGACATTTAGCTTTTCACCTTTTCAAAAGTCTTTGCTTTTTCAAGCATTTCTGAGGAACCTGTCAGTTCGAATATCTTCTTCACATCTTCCAAGTTTGGCTTCGGCAATGGTGGCAGTCCACGCATCTCCCTTCTTTTAAGTCTTGATTCTGGAAACTCATACACGTAACCTGCCTTCAAAATGTTGGAAGCCAACTCCTTAGAGACAAGGGGCATAACAGCTCTTTCTTTTACGGTTAGATTCCGCAAGACCCGAACGATACCTGCAATTTCTACACCTTGAGGGCAGTGATCAACACATGTAAAACAGGTGGAACAAAGCCAAAGGGCATCATCTGAAAGGAGCCTGTCTTTGAGCCCGAGCTGCACCATTCGGGCTATTTTTCTTGGCCTGTAAAAATCGTTGAACCTTGAAATTGGACAGTCTGCAGTGCAGGTTCCGCATTGAAAGCACAGCATGAGTTTTTCTGCGCCAGGCAGTTTGCTTATTTCATATTTGAATTTGGGATCCATTTCCTCGGCTTTTATTACGTTTGGAACGTATTCTCGGGTTTCGCTCATGTTTTGTTTCCTCCTTTTAATGGATTTGGTCCAAGTTTTTTTATCTGTTCAACCATGTCTTTCACCACGGTTGCAAATTTGTCTCCTTCACTTGCTGAACCCCACTCTAACCGTACACGTTCAGGTTCGATTCCAAACTGCTCTAAGACCTTTTTTAAGAGCTTTATTCTTCTTAAGGCTTTAAAATTTCCGCTAATATAGTGGCAATCAGAAGGCAAGTGGCATCCAGCAACCAAAACTCCATCCGCACCATCCTTTAACGCTTCTAAAATGAAGGAAGGGTCTACCCTTCCACTACACATGACCCTTACAATCCTTATGTTCGGGGGATACTGAATTCGGCTTACACCAGCTAGATCTGCACCTGCATAAGCGCACCAGTTGCAGAGGAAACCTATTATTTTAGGTTCGAATTCTTCTTTTTCGCTCATGCTTTTATCTCCTCCACTAAAGCGGCTTTAACCTGAGCCATTATTTCGTCTGTTGTGAAGTGTCCCATTGTTATGGCTTTGGTTGGACACGCTGTGCCGCATACGCCGCATCCTTTGCATAAGGCTTCGATTACGTGTGCGACTCGTTTTTCTTCAGTTTGTTCTTTCATTTCAATTGCACTGTAAGGACATAGAGATTCACAAATCCTACAACCACTACATAAATCTTCGTCTACATTTGCTACAATTCCTTCCATTTCTAACGTTTCTTTTGAAAGTATCGTTGTAGCTCTTGAAGCGGCTGCGCATGCCTGAGCGATGCTCTCGTCAATGTATTTTGGTGAATGTGCCATGCCGCATAGGAATATGCCGTCTGTTGCGAAGTCAACTGGGCGGAGTTTCATGTGAGCTTCTAAGAAGAAACCGTCCTTTGTTAATGGCACCTTCAGCATCTCTGACAATCGCTTGTTGTCTGGGTTTGGAATTGTGGCTGCGCTTAGAATCACAAGGTTTGGTTCGATTTCAACTTCTTTTTTGATTGCTGGTTCCCAGAATTTTGCTTTAAGTTTTTCTGTTTCGTTTGTGACTTGCGGTTTTCTTTCGTCGTCGTAATTTATGAATAATACGCCTTTTTCTGCCAAATACTAGTGAAGAAAATTGTTGAAGATGAAGATTACGTCAAAATTTTCTTGCAGTGCCACTGCAGAGATCAAAAAGTAACCATTCACACAGATGTGGATGGCCTAGAAATATGCACACAAGAGTGTCAAAAGCTAAATCTACCCGTGAAGCATTTACAAGTTGAAAACATGATTGTAAGATGTAATAATGAAGTCATTGAAATCGATATTCCAAAAATAAAAACTACAATATGCTATGGTAACTAAACATTTTTGAACAAATTAGATAACGTCAAATTCGCTCTTTTTCATGCGTGTCATATACTTTGCCAAAATTTGACATGTTCCATATTCGTTCATGTACGTAATAGAAAACAAGTTTCAACAGTAGTTCTAGGGAGCCGACGCCTACACTTAAAACCAAATTTCCTGTGAAAAGGAATACTAAAAACATTGTAGTGGAAGTTGCCACTATGCGCCAAGATATCGCTTTCAGCAAGCTTCTAACACGCTTTTCCATCTAAATAACTCCCTTAACCATGAACCCCTAGCCTTTTATTTAATCTTTTTTCACAGTTTAGGCAGAGAAAAGAAGATGAAGCTTTACAAATTTAAGTATAGGCTTTATAGTTCATAGATTTCTTCATATTTTCTTTAACCGATTTTGTATAGCACCCTATCTACTCTTATTTTGTGGAATTCGAGCGCAAGTTCTTTCGGGTCTATTCCTAAAGCTAAGCTGAGGAGTTCAGCATAATGAAGCACCGGCATGTTGTATTCTTCTTGGAACTTTGATTTTATCATTAGTTGCCCCATGTCTAGTGTTAGGAAACAGAAGGGGCAGAGAGTTGAGATGCAATCGGCTCCCGCCTTAGTTGTGTTCACGAGTTTTTCCCGGGCGATCTTTAATGCAAGATCATCAGCGTACCCCCTTAGGAGCCCACCGCAACATTTCAGTTTATTTCGATATTCAATGCTCTTTGCACCCAAAGCCTCAATCAGATCGTCAAAGATGCGGGGACGTTCTGGATCGTCGAATTTTAGAAGTTCACTAGGTCTGAGCAAGTGGCATCCGGAAAACGAGGCCACTTTCAGATTGCTTAATGGCTTGGAGACGCTTTGTTTTATACGTTCAACGCCAACATCATCCTTTAGCACCTGTAAGTAGTGTTTCACTTCTTTGCTGCCTTGGAATTCTTTTCCAGCTTTAGACAGGATTCTGTTTACGTCTTCTCTTAGTTTTTCGTTTTCCTTCAACATAGCGTTCGTCATGGCGAGAGATTCAAAGCAACCTGTACATAACGTGATCATGTTTAGGTCAGCTTCTTCGGCTAGGCAAATGTTGTAGGCGGCTATCGATAGGCTGGTTTCGAAGTCTATGGACTGCACTGGCGGAGGAGCACAGCATGTCATGTTAGCTAGATCAACAAGTTCTATTCCAAGTCTAGCTAGAGCCTTCCTCCCTGACAACTCATAATTTGGTTGACGCGCCGGTATAGTGCAACCTAGAAATAGAGCGTAACCAGTCATGATGCTTCCTCCTTCTCCTTTTGCAGCTTATCAAACCCAGTGGCAGATAGAATCTTTCTTAGAGCGTCCACGCCAGTTGGCTGAAGAGGCGGTAGGCCAATGGCAGGTCTTTTTTGCTCCATAAATTTGGATATCTTAGCTATGCGACCGTCGTTTATGATAGCCGAAGCAAATTCCGAATAAAGGTTTGGGATGTGCCCTTTTTCGAAAGCCATGTTTCTAAGGGCATAGATTACGTCAGCTATTTCGACTTTTTGAGGACATCGTTCTTGGCAATTATAACACGAACAGCATAGCCATATGGAATCGCCTGAAAGAACTTCTTCCCTCTCTCCCAACAGTGACAGCTTGATAATTTCTCTAGGGTTAAATTTGTCAGTGATCTTGGCTACTGGGCAACTGCTGGCACAGGTTCCACACTGATAGCATGAAGTTATAGTTTTGCCACCTAGGCGACTCTTAACCATATTAGAGAAGGCTAGGCTCGTTCTCTTTTCCATTCTTTTATATTCCATCCGATTCACCTCTCTGCTAAGGACCCGCCCCCATTATTTGCATTAGCCCCAGTTTTTCTACTCTCTCAGTCATTGTTTGTGCAGCTTTAGCGAACTCGTTTCCTTCGATATATACCATGTTGAACATCTCCAGCCTTTCTGGTTCGATACCGTATTCCTTCAGCAATGTTTTGGCAAGCTCCACTTTCTTTTCAGCTTTCTGGACACCGATTTCATAATGACAGCCATCGCTTTTACATCCCACAACCATCACTCCTTGGGCACCCAATTTGAAGGCTTCAAGAAACTGGTGAACTTGCAGAATGCCCGTGCAAGGAACTTTCATGACCCTAACGTTGGCCGGATACTGCATCATGGCCATACCGGAAGAGTCCACAGCTGCGCCTCCACATTCCGAACAGCAGACAGCTAGAACCAAAGGCTTTGATGTTCCATTCACGGACATAAGCCCTTTCATCTGGGCCAACATTTGGTTTGGCCTAGAATGCCTAAGTTCGATAGCGTTAAGAGGACAAGTTCCCACGCAGATACCACAACCTTCACATAGAAGGTCGGATATTCTGGCCACAAAATGTCCTTCATTTGTCTCCTCTAGATTTATTGCCCCGTAAGGACAAGTCACGGGACAGAACTCACAATCGCCACAATATTCTTCGTCGATTACAGCAGTTCTCTGATCTTTGACTATCTTGCCCTTGGTTAAGAACTTAGCAGCCTTCATAGCCGCTGAATGGGCATGCAAAGAAGTTGTACGTGCATCCTTCGGAAAGGTTGCCCCTCCGCAAAGGTATATTCCTCTCAACTTGGTCTCTGTCGGTCTCAGCTTGGCATTGTACTCCTTAAAGAAGCCATCTTCCTCCAATTCAATGCCTAGAATCTCTGCAAGCTCTTTAGTGCCTTCAGCTGGGACCATTGCTGGGGCTAACACGACCAAGTCAGCCTCCAGCTCGAGGAATCTCTTAAGAAGAGCGTCCTCAACATCGACGATTAGCTTACCTGTCTCCGGGTCCCGCCAGATTTCGGTCGGTCTACCTTTCACAAACTTTACTCCCATCTCCCTGGCTCGTTCATAGTAATATTCGTGCTCTCTTCCAGTGGTTCTTATGTCTATGTAGCACATGGTAACATCTGCATCAGGATACATGGATTTGATCAACGAGGCATGTTTCAGGGAGATCATACAGCATATGCTCGAGCAGTACGGATTCCATCGCTTGTCTCGCGAACCCACACACTGCACCATAACGATTTTCTTAGCCGGTTTGTCATCTGAAGGTCTCATGACTGCTCCATTTGTGGGACCAAAGCCATCTATCATTCTGGCGAGCTCAAGATTGGTTACGACATCTGGATAGTCGCCATAGTGATACTCTTTTATGACACTGGAATCATACTCTTGGAACCCTGTGGCAACTATGATGGCGCCCACATTGAGCATTGTTCGTTCACTTTTCTCACTTAGATCGATAGCGTTCGTTGGGCAAGCTTCAACGCACTTGGCACAGTCATGGAATTTGCAGGCACTGCCGTCGATAACGTAGACAGGCGGATAAATGTTAGGAATATTTATGTATATGGCTTTACGGGTTTTCAGTTTTGAATTGTATTCGTCTGGTACTTCCACGGGGCAAACAGTTGTACATAGGTCGCATCCAACACACTTCGTTTCATCAACGTATCTTGGCTTCTTCTCTATTGTAACCTTGTAGTTTCCAGGAACCCCTTCAACGCTCACGACTTTT
>JAOZHM010000049.1 GCA_026014845.1 Candidatus Bathyarchaeota archaeon | reverse complement strand
GCGTCTCCTTTTATAGGGATTACTCTTCTGTAAATCCTGTTAAGCCTGACGTTTTGTTGCATGAATTGGATTGCTACGGGGTTAACATCAATCGAGTAGACCTTTTCAGCTTTTGAATGTTTAGCAATAACTATGGAGAAACAGCCTACTCCAGCAAACATGTTTACAACAACTTCTCCGTTTCCTACTTGTTTTGCGATCCGCATTCGCTCGTAAAGAAGCCTGGGTGAAAAATAGCATTTTCCAACATCAACAGAAAATAAACAGCCGTATTCATTGTGGACTGTAGTGGTTTTGTTTTGGCCGGCGACAAAGTCCAGTTTTCTAAGTCGGAAATCTCCACGAACAGAACTTGTTTGAGCCAAAACTGTTTTTACATTCTTTTGAACGTTCATAATTGTTTCTGCAATTATTCGGCTGTATTTTCTGGATCTCTCAGTTACACGTATAATCGCTATATCTCCAATAACGTCATAAGAATTGTAAATGCAAGTTAACTCCTCGGAAGAAAGAAACTCTGAAAGGCGATTTTTCAAACGTTTTTTCAAGATAGCTCTCTCGCGTATGGTATTTATGGCAAACATTTTTAAAAGTGGAATGGTACTCGTTTGTGAAAGAGGAAACATTATGGAGAAGAAAGAATCCACAGGTATTGTTTACGAATGTATAAGATGCGGGGCAAAGGTTCCTTCAGACGAGTTGGAACTCCGTGGTGGAGAAATAAAATGCATCGTCTGCGGCTACAGAGTTCTGAAAAAAATTAGACCCCCCGTTGTCAAACGTGTTTCAGGAAAATAAAAGCTAGTATTAATCAAAAAAATGGGCTATTTAATCCTTTGAAGACTGATTTGACTGGCTGCTGAAACTAGTGATTTCAGAAGATTTCTTTTTCGCCTATCCTACGAAGAGCCTTTCCGCGAAGCTTTATTGGTGGCCCAACAACCTCCTCTGGCCCTTTTTCAGTTGTCTTTCTTTTTACGGTTTCTCCGCAGATTCCTCGTGGGAGAAGTCGTCTTTTTACGCACATAGCATACGCACAGTTTGCAACGTCACACGAGTCTCCTGTCCATTTGCACCATACATCATCTCGACGGTAGACAGTAGCATTCTTTGCACATTTAAAGAATTCACATGTGGGAGAACAACGCTTCACCTGAGCCAATACATGCACAACCTATAGTGTTAAACAAAACTTCACTGTTGCGGCATTACTTACCTAACAAGTATCTTCACAAGAGCTAATATAAAGTTTTTTCCCTCAAACTCTTTATTCTAGCTCTAGTCTGAGCTTTTCTGCAGTTTAACATGTTTTCTTCTGTAAACTTCTACTAAAATAACGAGTATTATAGCTGCCGCGATTACTAATGCTGTTGCTAACTGGCTTGTTTCAACAAGAATGCCAGCTATAAGTACATACTTTCCAATTTTGATCTCAATGGTTGCTGATGAAACAACAGAGGATGCGGTTTCTATGCATGGTTGTGTTTTGTCGCTTAAATAAATGGCTATTTGTACACTCCCGCCGATAAAATCACTAAATGTAGCTACTCCATTGGATTTTGTTATGTTTGAACGTGGCTGTAGTCCTTCCCGTTGCAATGTTACATTTGCGTTTGGAATTGGCTGTCCAAGATAGTCAATAACCCTGACTGAAACAGTTAAACCGTAAAAGTTGCAGGTTATAGATATGTTCTGGTTTTGGAATAAATCCACAGTGGTCTCATTTAACTGTATTTCGCCTATATAAACTCTGACAAAGTATCTTCCGAAGGTGCAGTTTAGAATGGCTGTTCCATTAATATTTGTGGTTTTGCTATAGTGTAACCCACCCATAAATTCTTGAGCTTTCACGGTAACGTTCACGATGGATTGGTTGTGTGCGTCAACAACATTGACATGCAACATTTTTGCTGGACATAGTATCATTATGTCTACGTATGCTTCTGCGGATAAATTAGAGACCGTATTGTTATTCTGATTGAAAACATCTCCATAACGTGAAGCATTTATTGTGTAATCGATGTTTGGAAGCAAGGAATGTAGTTGTAGTGTTCCAGTCACATTTGTTTCGCCGAACTCTGTTTCAGTCCTATTTTCTTTTTCATCCAAATTTGTGGTGTAATTGTAAGTCAAGCTTATAGAAACTTGCGGAATGCTAACGTTCTGCATGTCCATTACTTTTATGTTTAGATTTGCAAGCTCACATGTAAAATTCATCTGCTCTCCCTTGTTAGTAATCGTGACGTTTGGAGGTGTGCCAACTCTCACCTCTTTGAAAAATACTTCACAATTGTAGATACCTCTTTCAAACATGAAGCTTGCTGATCCGTTTCCGTTGCTTGTAGTATTATAATACACATCCGCAGATTGGTCGTATGCTTTAATGAAAATATTTGGTACAGTTTGGTTGGCAAGGTTGAGTGTAAGGATCTCTGTTCTGAAGCCTGGAACCTCGAAGATTTGGGTGTCGTTGGCTTCTTGTTTGGATTCTGGAACTGGCGTAATGCTCAAGGTGTAATTTCCAACAAGTGCATCTTGAGGAACATGCCAGTTTTTATTAATAATACCATCTGTAACGTTCAAAGGTATGGAATCAATGGATTCATTTCCGAAACTTATAGTGACGGAGACGTTTTGGTTAAGCGGGTAATCAATCGCTTTAATATTTACTAGGTCGCCTCTATGGTATTCGCTGGAGTTTGTTAGTCCTATGAAGAAACTATTTACAACAGTTTCGTTGAGGAGTATTTTGTAGTCTCCGGTAAAATTGGTGTTTGCGCCGCTCGAAAAGTCGTCGGGATAGGTTAAATTGCGATAATAGTCTCCCACAGCGTTTGTAGTAATATTAACCAGTGCTTCATATGTTAGGTTTCCCGATGGAGTTTGAACTTTGATGTTGGGATATGTGTAGTTTGACTTACCACCTGTCATGTTTGCAGAAATTGTTACATTCGCTTCCTGTTGAAGTTGAGCTGGCGATTCGGGTAAAGCGGGTTCGAAGAGATATGAGGTCAACACCGTAAAAGTTGCAGTGTCGTTTTCTCCAGTTTTCATGTCAATTATAGTTACATCATGGGCACCTTCTGGTGCGTGAGGGATTGTGAATGATGCAGTTACATTGTTTCCACTGGCGCTTCCGCCTAGAAGCTCGACCCCATTGAACGATATATTGTATAGTCCATCCGGAGTGCTTATGTTAGCGATTAATTGAACAGTTGTTCCAACATTTCCCGAAGAAGGATCGAGTGAGATTATTTTTGTTTCAGCTTTTGCTTTTGGCAAAAATGAGAGGGTTATTACAATGAACGTTAAAATGAGTAAAAAAATCGTTAAGGACCTGATTTTTGTGTGCAGGGTTTTCGTCAAACGTTTTTCCCTCGGTAATTCATCTAAGGTTTGTGAACACTTGTAATACTGGGAGGATTTTAAACTTTACCTTTTAAAAGTATCTCTAGTCTGGAGCGCGTATGAAAAACACTTTAAAGGTAATTATGGTATGTCAAATGTTAGGAGTTACTTCCAACTATCAAGCATACAGGAGTAATATTCCTGAAGATTTAGGTGATCCGTTTGATTGAAGAGATTCTGAGTTTAGTTCGGAAGCATGAGGAGTGGCGTGGAAGGAAATGTCTAAACCTGATTCCGTCAGAGAACGTTATGAGCCATGCTGTTCGAGGGCTTCTCTCTTCAGAGCTTGCCCACCGCTACACGGCTAGAGGTCGCTTTTACATGGGAACACGCTTCATAGACGATATTGAGCAGTGTGGCGAAGAAATTGCGAAAGAAGTTTTTGGAGCTGAGACTGCAGATTTGCGTCCTCTTTCTGGGCATATTGCTGATTTAATTTTCATAGCTAGTTTCGCAAAGCCTAATGATGTGGTCATGTGTGTTTCTCCTGAAGATGGTGGATATCCCGGAATGTGGAAAGACGGCTTAGCTGGACTTTTCAGCCTCAGGGCTGTGCCTTTTCCTTTTTCTAAGCATGACATGAACATAAGGGTTGAAGAAGCAAAAGAAGCCATAAGACGTGTCAAGCCTAAAATTGTGATTTTTGGTGCAAGTCTGATTACTTTCCCGTATCCAGTTAAGGAGTTGGCTGAAGTTGCTCACGAAAACGGTGCACGTGTAGGGTTTGATGGCTCTCATGTCATGGGCCTGATTGCTGGCGAACATTTTCAAGACCCTTTAAAAGAAGGAGCATCTGCGCTTTTTGGCTCAACGCATAAAACCCTGTTTGGACCTCAAGGAGGCATAATTTTGGCAGATAGAGAGCATGGGGAAATCATGAAAGCGAAAATTTATCCGACTTTTGTGGACAACGCTCACTGGAACCGCATAGCGGCTTTAACCTTGGCGTTGGCTGAAATGAAGAAGTTTGGCAATGCCTACGCGGATCAGGTGATAAGTAACGCAAAGACTTTGGCTAGAGCTTTGTATGATCATGGTTTTCCAGTTAGGTGCCAGCATTTGGGTTTCACTCAGTCTCATCAGGTGCTGTTGGATTATGGGGGCTTTGAATTGGGCAGGGTTATAGCGGAAAAACTGCAAGATGCAAACATAATTGTTGATTGTGTCGTTAGAATCGGCACTTGTGAAGTTACGAGGTGTGGAATGAAGGAAAGGGAAATGATGGAAATAGCTGAGCTGGTTAAGAGAACGGTTATGGACAACGAACCACCGGAAAATGTCAAAAAAGATGTTGCCAGACTTTGCGCCGATTTCCAGAAAATAGAATATTGTTTTGAAAACTGAGTATGTCGCACGCTCAAACAAAACCTTAATTGCGCCCCAATCGATGATAAGACTTCTTCAAGGTTTGGCAGGTTACGTTACATGAAGTGGATAGAGAGATTTACTGAAAGTATTGACCATTTTGCTGGTGAAACTGTGAGAAAAGAAGTGATGGAAGCCAGTGGCAAACTGAGATCAGGTTCTAGCCCCGCTCGAAAAGCTGAGTGGATCAGAAAGGCAATGGACAAACTAGAAGCTTCCGTTGACAAAGAAACAATAAAGAAAATAATGATAGCTACATGCCCTCACACATACCCTAAACGTCGTATCCAAAAACTCAAGGAGCGATATAAGAAACTCGGCAACATTGACAAACTGCTGGAGATCATGCGTAACGACCGCTCATATAAGGGAGCCTCATACTATGATTACCCAATAAGAAAAGGAAACACCATCTACATGACAAAAGTCCCATACGACCCTAAGACTCATAAAGACGCAAAGACCAGACAAGAAGAGCAATTAGCCTACTGCCACTGCCCTTGGATAAAAGCAGCAATAACTGCTAATGAAAAAGTCACACCGCTCTTCTGCTACTGCTCAGCTTCATGGGACAAGCAACTATTGGAGGGCATTTTAGAAAAAAGTGTGAAAGCAGAACTAGTCAAGTGCCTCCTAAGAGGAGATGATTGCTGCACCCATGCCTTCCATCTCCCACTAGACAGCCAGTGAAGATACCAGCGCGTGCCGGTGAGTCAGTTGACAAGAGCAGTCGGGGACAAGTGAGATGACGGACTGAACTTCACTATTGTAGACTTGAGGCTCTTCCCCAGAATCTTTGGGTTTAGGCTGCCTAGACCATGTTTTTCAGCGTCCACCACGTGGCGGATCTTCTCTGGTTTAAACCCCATAACTCTAGCCATGGTGGCGTCTACGGATACGGGTTTCCTTCCTAAGATAAACGTATTAAGTTGCCTTGTTTTTGGGCCTTCCCATCCTTCGAGGCCAACTCTTGCGTCGACGATGCAGAGGTCTGGTCTTACAAGCCTGTTTAAGTCAACGATGACCTCGTTGATGTTGGCATGATAGAAAGATTGATCTTTTCTTGGGAGCAGGCCGAAGAGGTTTTTCAGGGTTCCAGTTACGAAGGTTAGGTAGTGGGTCTTGGCCACAGCGATGGAGACAAAATATTTGGAACCGGTGATCAGGTCGGGAAGCTCAGGGTTCTTAAAGTAAAGTCCATCCAGTTTGACTGGAATGGTGGGTGAATGACTGAGGTTGACTAGAGACACGTCGAAGCCTGACTTCCTCATTTTCCCTTCAAGACCTTTGTAACCGAATTTTTCGAAGGCTTCATCAGCGAACTTAGACTCACTGTCCGACTCCACTATCTTAATCGACAGGTTTCCATCCTCTTTCAGAACCAAATTTATCAGGGCTTCAACCAACTTTACGTCGGTAACGGCAAAACCAGTCTTAACCACATCTGCGCAGATGTTGGGCTTTATTATAAAGGGTGATTTTAAGACCCCGAAACCGCCTAATAGCTTAATACCCTCTTCAAGAGCCTTCCCAACATCGCCCTCATACTTGACTATAACAACAGAATCCACTGCATTATTCCTCTCTCTTCAATTACTCACTCTACGACTAAAAGATTTACTTAACATATGATCAAACTTGTCCCGTCCTATTTCGAATACGCCAAGCCAAGGCTTCAAG
>JAOZHM010000048.1 GCA_026014845.1 Candidatus Bathyarchaeota archaeon | reverse complement strand
GAACGCCCTTGGAAGGCTAAAAGAAGTCCTAGAAGAAGTTCCAAAAGTTAGAAAAGAGCTGGGATATCCTCCACTAGTGACACCTACAAGCCAGCTTGTCGGTATACAAGCCGTATTTAATGTTCTTTCTGGAAAGCGTTACAGCATTGTTCCAAAGGAGGTAAAAGACTACGTGAAAGGCCTGTACGGAAAGTCACCAGCCCCTATCAATGAGGAAGTGAAAAAGAAGGTTATTGGCAAAGAAAAAACCATAACGTGCCGTCCAGCCGACCTTTTAGAGCCTGTCCTCGACAACATACCAGACGACGTAAAACCTTACATTGAGAGCGATGAGGACAAGATAACCTACGCGCTGTTTCCGAAAGCAGCCGTAGAATTCTTCAAGAAAAGGAAAACCAAACGGAAAGAAACCAAAACTGGAATCCCACCAGAGAGGATTAAAGAACTCGAAGAGGTTGCAGCTGCCTCGGTTGCTGTTGCCACCTACCTAAGGAGTCTACGTGGGGTGAGGGCGCTAATACCTGCTAGACCAAGAGAAACAGTCTCACCTTGGGTGTTAGCCGGCCGACAAAGCTTGGCTGAAGGCGGTGGATAAGATTGCCCATCTACGCAATTTTCATTGATGGAAAACCCCTAGAAATCGAACTGAAAAGAACTGGGGAAAGTTCCTTCACTGTCAAAATTGAGGATAAAACCTTCAATGTAGAGTTATCGGCTGATAAGCTCGACCCGGAGAAGGAATTCTCCATAAAAATAGACAACAAAGAATACAAAGTAGAATTGCCCAAGATCAACCGGGAAAATCCCTTCCCTGTTAAGGTTGAAGAGGCAACATTCAAGGCTGAAGTGAAAACCCCCACGAGAAGACAAGCATCGGTGATTTTCGAACCAACCCGTATAACACCCATGAGGAGAACTATGACACCAACACGGCATCAGGAAGGCGGCGTAACTGCACCCATGACGGGAAAAATTCTGTCAGTCATGGTCAAAAAAGGAGACCAAGTGAAGACAGGCCAGATTCTGTGCGTTCTTGAGGCAATGAAGATGGAAAATGAAATCACGGCGCCTAAGACTGGAACTGTTCAAGAAGTGTACGTCTCCGAGGACTCTTCAGTGAGCAAGGGCGAAGCCCTCTTCGTGGTTAGTTAAAAGATGGAAGGCGGCTTATACTCGCCAAACACCTCGCGTAAGGTGTCGCATATCTCGCCAACAGTTGCGTACTCTTTTACAGCTTGAAGTATTAAAGGCATGAGATTTACGTCTTCGTGTTCGGCGGCTTCACGCAGCTTGTTTAAGATTTCATCCAGTTTGGCCTGATTTCTTTGCCTTTTCACCTGTTTTAGACGCCCAATAAGCTTTTTCTCGATCTCCGGGTCTATCCGCAGAATTTTGATCGGAACCTTCTTTTCTGTTAGGAATTCGTTGACACCCACAATAACCTTTTTTTTGGCTTCAACCTCTTTTTGGAACCTGTAGGCGCTCTCCACAATCTCGCGTTGCATGAAACCCTTTTCAATGGCGGCAACAGCTCCTCCCATGGCGTCGATTTGTTCGATGTATTTTGTTGCTCTATCTTCAATTTGGTTTGTTAAGTACTCCATGTAATATGAGCCTGCAAGGGGGTCAACAGTGTTAGCGACCCCACTTTCATACGCGATTACCTGTTGGGTTCTGAGGGCAATAGTTGCTGCCTGCTCGCTCGGCAAGGCATATGCTTCGTCGAAGGAGTTTGTGTGCAACGATTGTGTTCCGCCTAGGACGGCTGACAAGGCTTGAAGTGTTACTCTTATGATGTTGTTGTGGGGTTGTTGGGCGGTTAGGGAGACGCCTGATGTTTGGGTGTGGAAGCGGAGGTTCCATGAGGCTGTGTTTTTGGCTCTGAAGCGTTCTTTCATTATTTTTGCCCATAGTCTTCTTGCTGCTCTGAATTTGGCGATTTCTTCGAGGAAGTTGCTGCTGGCTGCGAAGAAGAAGGATATTCTGCGGGCGAACTTGTCCAGGTCTAGGCCTCGGTCGATGGCTGCTTGTACGTAGGCAATTGCATTTGCAAACGTGAAGGCGATTTCTTGTGCAGCAGTGGCACCAGCCTCGCGGATGTGGTAGCCACTTATGCTGATGGTGTTCCATCTCGGCATGTGCTGAGAGCAATACTCGAAAATATCAGTTACCAAACGCATTGACGATTTTGGCGGGAAAATGTACATGCCTCTTGCGATATACTCCTTCAAAACATCGTTCTGGACTGTCCCGCCAAGTTTAGACCCGTCAAGGCGCTGTTTTTGTCCAACTGCGATATACATAGCAAGCAGAATCGTTGCGGGCGCATTGATGGTCATAGAAGTGGTGATTTTGTCGAGGGAAATTCCGTCAAAAACGATTTCAATGTCACGTAAGGTGCTTACGCTTACTCCCGCCTTGCCAACTTCCCCACGTGACATTGAATGGTCGCAGTCATAGCCGATCTGGGTTGGAAAGTCGAAGGCCACACTTAAGCCCTTTTGACCTTGCTCTAATAGATACTTAAAGCGTTGGTTAGTTTGTTCTGCTGTGCCGAAGCCTGCATACTGCCTCATAGTCCAGAATCTCGCTCGATACATGGTCGGATAAACGCCGCGGGTTAGCGGATATTCACCCGGGAAACCAAGGTCTCGCAAATAGTCAAAATCTTCAATATCAAACGGAGTACAAACCCGACCAACCGGAATACCAGACGTTGTGAAGAATTCGCCCCTCTCCGGAAGCCTTTCAAGGCTTTTCGGCACGATTTCTTTTTCCCATTTTTCTTTCTGTTGTCGAATCTCCTCCAGCTTTCGTTTGTCAAACAATAGTGAGAACACCTAAAAACTACACTGCCTGTGAAGCATAAAAGAATTGCCAACAAAACATTTGAATCTGTCCTAGGAAACGTGGCAAACTCTTTACATCTCTTGTAGTTGACGGTCTATTATGATGATCGATTTCAGCAGTTTTATATGCACAAGGTGCTATTTTGGTGAGCTTAATAAGTAATCGGAAGAGGCTCCGGGTTGACTCTAACCGGACGTCGTAAAATCTTCAAACTGGGCTTCCCTTTCGAAGTGTTAAACAGAGACTTAAAACTTATTTTTGCCTCAAACCTTGCAGGCTCTTTCGGAGACGGACTCTACGCTTATCTCTTACCCTATTACATGAACAAAACTCTCAACGCCAGCCCCCAAGAAATCGGAATACTTTACGCTGTAATGATCTTGGTTGCAGCTTCTACTCTGTTTGTGGCTGGAACACTTGCGGACAGGTATGACCGAAAAAAGATCATGATTGCCGGATGGATTGCATGGCTGCCCGCACCAATCATCTTCTCTTTCGCCGAAAATTGGCTTCAAATGTTGCCAGGCATGATCTTATGGGGTTTCTGGCTTGGCGGACCAACAGGCACAGCATACATCACGACTTCAGCAGACAAAAAGAAGCTAACTCTAACTTTCACGGCACTTTCAGCTGGATGGTCTTTCGGCTACATTTTCTCTCCAGCCTTAGGCGGCTATTTAGCTGGAACCATAGGCATGCGAATGGTTTTCTATTTAGCCTCCATCCTATATTCTTCAGCGGGTCTTATCCTCGTCTTCATCAGCAGCCAACATGCAACACGCAAAGCACAACATCCACCAAAAGAAAACTATTCCTTTTTTAAACTTCTGAGAACAAGAAAACTGCTGGTCCCATCGATCTTCTTCGCCTTAACAATCTTTACTCTAATGCTATTCCGCCCTTTTGTCCCCCAGTTTCTCGGGCATGTATACGGTTATGGTGACTTTGACATAGGCATTTTAGGCTCGGTTTCCTTCTTAGGCTCAGCAGTCTTGGGAATTCTGTTGGGCAAGCTTGGAGACGAATGGAGAAAACCATATGCGCTTACAGCTTCCATGGTTCTTTGCTGTTTTTCACTTGTGCTTCTTACAGTGTCCGGCAATTTCCCAATGCTAATAATAACATTTTTCATAGCTGGAGGCTCCTACGTAACTTGGTCTCTAATGGGTGCTATTGTCGGCCCCCTAGCCCCAGAATCTATCAGGGCTCGTTGGATTTCTGTCCCTCAAACAGTAAGTATGTTCAGTTCGTTCATAGCACCCTACATCGGCGGCGTCCTCTATGATGCTTCACCCTATTATCCTTTAATCGTTGCAATAATAATAACGCCCTTTCTTGCGTTGTTGGCGTCCACAAAACTGTTGGAGCAATAATTTCTACATGAGAGCTTGCGGAACTTTTATTTAATAAAGTGCTTGATTCTCGTTTGAAAGGTGAAACAATATGGGCGAATTCGATGAACATTACATAAAATTTTCTTCAGCGTTTCTCATATTGATATTTGCAGCTGGATTAATGGTTGGAGGAATAGTAAGCTGCTACATAACCTTCCGAGAAATCAACAGCTTAAAGAGCGAAGTTTCAAACCTTGAAGCCCAAGTCTCCAAACAATGGGGTTTCCAAAATGTCACCTACCAAAACATTACAATCTATCAAAATAGCACTGCTCTAGCAGAAATGTATGAGAGAGTGAAGGATTCGGTTGTTTTGATTATTGGAACAACAAGTGAAGGACGTGTTCAGGGTTCCGGTTTCGTTTATAATTTTTTTGGGACAATAGTTGTGGTAACGAATTATCATGTTGTTCATGATACAACAAGCGTGAGCGTAACATTTTCAAACGGAAATGGGTACGCAACTACAGTGGTCGGAACTGATCCATATGCAGATTTGGCTGTTCTTTCAGTTGACGCTCCTGAAGATGAATTCAAACCGCTTGAGGTTGTCAGTTCCTCAACGTTAAGGGTGGGCGACCCTGTAATAGCCATAGGAAACCCGTATGGCTTGGTTGGCTCAATGACTACAGGTGTAATAAGTGCGCTTGGCAGAACAATAGCTGAGGAAGAGTACACAGGGGGCTTTGCGATAGCTAACATTATACAGACAAGTGCTCCAATAAACCCTGGAAACTCTGGTGGCCCATTATTGAACTATTGCGGCAAAGTAATAGGCATAACAACAGCCATAATAGCTGATTCTCAAGGTTTAGGTTTCGCCATTCCATCAAACACTCTACTTAGAGAAACAGAAGCCCTAATAGAAACAGGCAGCTATGATGGCCATTCATATCTAGGCTTGAAAGGAACAAACATGAACTACGAAATAGCTCAAGAGATGGGCGTGAACGTAACTTATGGCTGGAAAATACTTGACTTTTTAGACCCAAGCCCTGCCAAAGACTGTGGAGTGAAGATCAATGACATAATAATTGCAATGGACAATACTACCATCAAAAACAGCGATGACCTAGCGAGTTATCTTGAAGAAAACACATTGCCGAGAGAAACTGTGATTTTGACTATTAGACGAGGGAACGAAACAACAGAAGTACTAGTGACTCTGGAGAGCAGACCACCACCACCCGCCTAGATTGCCTGCTTTCTGTGAAAACTCTTAACATTAGATTAACATCTTTGTCAAGAAACCCTGATGGGGCTGCCCGGATTTGAACCGGGGTCTAGAGAGCCCAAGTCTCCAAGCCTAGACCAAGCTAGCCGACAGCCCCTTAAACTCAACTGTCATTTTTCTGAAGCTAAAAATAAAGGTATTCCCTAACCTTTTAAACTCTTATCGTAATACTTTCTCCAGGGTTGTGAAATTTGTCTCCTTTGCGGCGATTTCGTGGAGTAAAAGTGCTGAAGGCTGCTTCCTCGCCTATAAGGTTAAACATTTTAAACTTACTTTTTGACAAGGGTTCCCTCTCATACACTGAGTTGATGAGTGCTTTAAAGATGAACCCAAGCAGAGACGCTGGAAGATTTGCATATCACCTAAAATTCTTGCTTAAGGCAGACCTGATTGAAGCAGATGTAGAAGCCAGAAAATACCGCTTAACCGAGCTGGGAAAGATGGTGATCAACGTTGCAGAGGAAATTGAAAGGAAATCTGTTAAGCGGAAAAGAATTCTCGTGCGCACATCCCGTTTTGCATTAGAAGATTTTGATGCAAACAAAATTGTAGATTCCCTCATAAAAGAAGCAGGCATGCCCGTGGATTTAGCTCAAAAAATCGCTAAAGAAGCTGAGAAGCGACTAGTTAAATCAAAAACAAAGTATTTGACAGCCCCCCTCATAAGAGAAGTTGTAAACGCAATTTTAATCGAGAAAGGATTAGAGGAATACCGCCATAAGCTTACACGTTTAGGTCTCCCAGTTCATGATGTTACATCCCTTATAGAGGCAAAAAGCAAAACTTCTCAAGGTTCAGCCTCTATACATGAAGAAGCTGGAAAAGTTGTTCTGAAAGAATATACTCTCTTAAACGTACTTCCAAGAGACATCGCAGACGCGCACCTGTCCGGTTCGCTGCATATTAACGGCTTAGACGGCTGGATTTTAAAACCAAGCGAAATAATGCACGATTTAAGATTTTTCTTTCAAAATGGGTTAGACTTAGAGAAACTGAATGTTTTTCAGCTTTTTTATCCGCCGCCGAAAAGCTTTGAATCCGCCTTGTCCATAATCTTTAACGTTCTCTTACACTCCGCTAAAGAAATTAGTGAAACACAAACACTTGAATACTTCAATGTTTTTCTTTCTCCTTTCGTAACAGGCATAAAACCCTCTGAAGTTAAAGAAACTCTACGCTCTTTCATCTGCAGCATAAGCCAGTACACGGACACCTCTTTGGGTTTGGAACTTGTAACACCGGACTTTATAGCTGAGAAGAAAGCCATTGGTCCCTTTGGAAAACTGGTGGGCAACTACGGAGATTTCAAAGAAGAAAGCCAGTTTCTAGCATCGCTTATGCTTGAAATATTTGCCGAAGAAAGTGCACGCAAGCCATTGTTTAATCCAAAAATCATTGTAAAGATACGCCCTGAAACATTTGGTGACGGAAAAGCGAGAGAAATTCTTTTACAAGCACATCATCTTGCATCAGAAAGGGGAATTCCATACTTCGCTAACCTCTTGGGAAAAAGCCGAAAACATGACGTTTTTTCAGCTTCAGGCTGTAGACTTAAGGCAGACTTGAAGAGAGATTGGGAAATAGATACTTTACGCACAGGCAGTATAGGATGTGTGACAGTTAATCTGCCACAAATCACATACGAGTGCGAAAAAGATGAAACAAAATTTTTTGAGATTCTAGAAGAAAGACTCGAAATGGCGGCGCGCGCTTTGGAAATCAAGTACAGAGCGCTAAAGCAACATAGCAAGGGCTTAATTCCGTTCATGATGCAAAGCGTTAATGGAGACAGATATTTTAGGCTCGAGTGTTCATCCCGTCTAATAAATTTTGCAGGGTTAAAGGAGGCTGCGGAAGCATTTTGTGGAAAAACCATGTTTGAGGATGAAGAACCCCTTAAGTTTGCTGAGAAAATAACCCGATACATCTTAGATTTCACTCGTAGGGCTGGAAAGAGACGTAGAAAACGTTTGTTACCAGCCATTTTGCCCAGCTCCGAAGCCTCCGAAAGATTAGTAGGACTAGACATTGATAGATATGGTATTGCAAAGGTTCGATTTTCCGGAACAAGGGAAAAGCCCTTCTACTCAACCTTTAGCGGACTAAGTCTTCAAAATGCGGAAACTCAGCTGAAGCCTTTAAAATTTGAAAAGAAACTGCATGGGCTGTACGCTGGCGGAAACCTAACAATAGTAGAGCTTGGGGAAGGTGAGCATAAACCAGAGGAGCTTGTGTCTTTGACTAAACGGTTTGCTGAAATATATGGCATAGAATTCTTTACTTACAATCGCAATTTAACCTACTGCACAAACTGCAAAAGAAGTTGGTTTGGGTTGCTGCATAAATGTCCTTCATGTGGATCAACAAGCACTTTATCATGCTTAAGTAGGTTTTAGCAGACTATTGGCTTTCTGTTTTTCTTTGAGAAAGAAAGTGTTATTTTATTGCGCCCAATATTAGGGCTAGAATCGCCATTCTGACTACTGTGCCGTTCCAGACCTGCTGGAAGTAACGTGCATGTGACGTGTTGTCAACCTCAGCGGATATTTCATCCGTCCTCGGGAGTGGGTGCAGAATTATCAGGTTTTTTTTGGCTTTTTTTAAGGTTTCTAGGTTAATCTTGTAGGAACCTTTGACTTTTGCATATTCTGCTGGTTCTGGGAAGCGCTCCTTCTGTATTCTTGTAATATATAGAACATCTACTTGTGAAATCACTTTTTCAAGGCTTGTCCTTATAGTCACAGGTATTGTTTCCTTTATTGTCTCGAGTACTTCCCGCCGCATTTTCAAGGATTCTGGAGCGACTAAACATAATTCGATGTTGTACATGGAGAGGGCATATGCAAGTGAGTGAACTGTTCTTCCATATCTAAGGTCGCCTACGAGGGCTATTTTTAACCCGTCAATTTTGCCCTTCTCCTTCAATATCGTGTATAGGTCCAGAATGGCTTGTGTTGGATGTTCTTCTGCTCCACTACCACCATTGATAATTGGCACCTTCGAAAATTCTGAGGCCAGCCTAGCTGCGCCTTCAAGTGGATGCCTTAACGCTATTACGTCAGCGTAATTCTCTACGACACGAACGGTGTCTGCAAGGTTTTCCCCCTTCTTGACAGAAGCAATCTCAGCCTCTGCGAAACCTATTGCTGAACCACCCAGTTTGTGCATGGCAGCCTCAAAGCTTAAACGAGTGCGTGTACTTGGTTCAAAAAACAGTGTTGCAAGGATTTTTCCTTTAAGCATGTCTGAGCCCTTCGCGGCTATGGGCTCCACGGCTTGGGCAATCTTCAAAATATAGTCGATTTCTTTGCGGGAAAAATCCTTAACGGATACAATGTCTCTGCCTTCAAACTTCAAACTTACACCCAAAACAACAACTCTAAACAACTCCTAAATAACTCTTTACGATGTGTTTTTGCATATTTACCAGTTGTTTTTGTGTCACTTGCGTTTTCTAAAGAATACAAGTCCGTCTTTCTCGTAGACATATTCGAATCCAACTTCAAGCAAAGCCTTGATTTCTTCAGGTTTCTCAGCTACTTTGACATGGAATTCGTCGTTTGTAGAGTTGAACACTGCCTGTTCGAGGTTTATGTAGATCTCTGTGTTCCTCATGTTCTTGTGTCCCAGCAGCCGTTTGACGTGGTAGACGTCTCTTGTTTTCTGGTATTCCATTGTTGCCTTCCAATGGCGTAGCGCGCGCGACTCTGATACTGACACAATAGCACGCGCTAGAAGGAGAGGTTGATCAACTTTCTCCTTTTTTCTCTCTGGATTCTCTTGGACGTGACACCATCAAATTCTATAGTCTTCTCCTCGCCTGTCTTTAAGTTCCTAAACAAAACTTCATAAATTGGAGTATAGATTACGGCACGCTCGTTGACTTCAAAGAGTTCATGAACAATTCGCTTTATATCCTTTGGCCGTTTAACTATTCTTGACCTGATGATGTCTACATCTGTGTCTGGAGAGATCTCGAGTTTTTTTGCTTTTTCACCGAGTTTTTTAAGAATTTTCTTGGGATTTTTCTCGGAAGGGGCAACTGGAACTTTCTCGAGTGTAGATTCTTGACCAGATTTGTTTAGGATAAGAGAGGCTTTATCTTCATTCAGCAGGCGCTCTTCTCCCTCGAGTCTAATTATGTTACAGCCCTTCCTAGATACATACTCCGTTTCTTTAGGCTTAAATTTCTGGTTTAAAAGGATAACTTCTCGCACTTTCTTGTCAACATCGACCGTGTAGATGCATGCGCGGTAGTAATCAATTGTATACTTTCCGCTGATTACGATGTATGGCTCATAATATTTCTCAATGGACACAAATTGTATCTCTTCAGATTTAGGCCTCAAAAATCCGAATCTGACAAATAGCTTAGTCCTCAGTTTCTCTCCAGCAACCTTTACCACAGTAGGGTCAACAAGAGTTTCGTAAACAATAGTCTTCCTTTCAACTACTTCTTCATTAACAGGCACGGTTTCAGTCGGCACTTTCGCAGTTAAGTCTACAACAACTTCAGATGAAGACTCAACAGTAGATTCAACCATCTAAATCAACTTCTTTCCTCAGCTGCATGAATGAACATTTAGCTTTTCCTCTAATATCCTATGCCCCCAAAGATTAAATCAGTTATGAAGTTAAGGAATGAATTACTAATATTTGTAATTCAGAATCTAAAATGATTTATTGTTTACATATTCGCAAACACACTTCCAAACACAAAAAAAAGGGATTTGCGGGAGACATCGCCACTTGCAACTCCTAAATAACTCTTAAGGAGGATTTTAGCCTATCAAGGAGCACTCACTTACGTTCCTTGAAGAACAACAACACGTCTCTTTCGCAAACATACAAATATCTAAACGTAGTTAAGCGCACGCTTCTCTCTTACTCAGCTCTAAACGGCATAAGGGTTAAGTATAAAGCCGTGTACTCTTGCGCGTAACCTTACAGCTATTTGCATGTTCAATAAGAAAAAGGTAAAATAACAACAGTTGTATGCTATAAAAAAGGAAGAGGAACGCCAAGTGAAAATCGATCCATTTTTGGTTGAACAGTTCATGAAGGCTTACGAACATGATGTAGAGCTGAATCTCGCTGAGACCTGTGTTGATCCGTTCGTTTTGGGTGAGTTTCTAACCTTAATGGGAGAAGAGGATTTCCTTGAACAGCTTAAAGAAATGCAGCTAACCTATGGTTTCATTGAAGGATCTCCTGATCTCCGACAGGGACTTGCAAATCTTTACGATCATATAGAACCAGAGAACATTCTTGTTGCTGGTGGAGCGATCGGCGCCAACTTTCTTGTTTTCTACAGTCTTGTTGAACCAGGCGATACTGTGATATCCGTATTTCCTGCCTATCAACAATTGTACAGCGCGCCTGAATCCTTAGGTGCAAACGTCAAACTTCTGCGTCTACGTGAGCCTAATCAATGGTTACCAGACATTAATGAGTTGTCTGAACTCGTTGATGACAAGACCAAGCTTATCGTAATCAACAATCCGCACAACCCGACGGGAAGCCTCATTGACACCCATGTTCTGGAACAGATTTGTGCTATTGCGGAAGAAGCAGGTGCCTATTTGCTCTGCGATGAATCATACAGGGGTCTTTACATCAGACCAGACGATTTCGTTCCTTCTGCGGT
>JAOZHM010000047.1 GCA_026014845.1 Candidatus Bathyarchaeota archaeon | reverse complement strand
GTTTAGGTAGCGAAATAATCATCAATGCTATTAAAAAATAAATATCCCCTTTTAAGACTGTTTGGTTAGAAAATCCGAAGTTTTGAACAAAGTGAGCATAAGGGTTATTATGTGTAAAAATTCATACTAGAGATTCTTGAAAGGGAAACTAATGAAAATTGCAGTTGCTCATCACAGTCTCAACATTCCTGGCGGGGCTGAGAGGCTTTGCTTAGTTGTTATTGAAGCCCTGCAAAAGAGAGGGCACGATGTATCATTAATAACAGTTGAAAAAACAGACTGGAATCTTATTCAAAAAAATTTCGGCGTGGTAGTTAAGCCAAATAAGGAGGAGTATATAACAAAAAGCCGAGTTTCCAAAAATCTTTCAAGCATACCGATTGCATCAACCTATTTCTTAACTTACATAATGCAGCTTTTAGCTAACAAGTCAAAACAGAAGCATGATTTAATTGTAAACACTTTTGGCGATGTTATAAACTCCATAGCCGACTTAACATACGTCCATTTTCCAATAAGAGCTGCATTAGAACTTTCCCAAATCCCAGCCTTTTCAAACAAGTCAATGTGGTGGGCTATAGCACCCCTTTACGATCTAGCTGTGTCGTTATTAGACAAAGTTTCTCCTGGAGCGTTGCTCACAAACTCCAAGTTTATGCAAGAAATAATCAAAAATTTCCTTCATCGCGATTCCCTGGTCATTTATCCACCGGTTAATGTAGAAACTCTTTCATCACCAAGCTTTAGAAACCGAAAGGAAGGCTGCACTGTGGCAATTGTTGCAAGTTACACTCCGAAAAGGTATTTAGAACAAGTTCCATTAATAGCAAAGTATACGAAGTTTGCAAAGTTTGTAATTATGGGCAAAGCTGATGAGTATTCTGTGCCTACTTTGAGAAAGTTAAAAGAACAGATAAGTGCATTTCATGTTAAAGACCGAATAACAATATTAACCAATGTTCCTATCGACAAATTTTTAGAAATACTTTTAAGAGCAAAAGTGTACCTTCACATAATGCCCTACGACCATTTCGGAATTTCGGTGGTTGAAGGTATGGCCTCTGGATGCGTCCCAGTAGTACATCACTCGGGTGGACCATGGTTAGACATACTCGACGGTCGGCAAGGCGAATACGGATTTTCATATGCAACTGCAAGGGAAGCCGCAAGTTACATTGACACATTAATTACTGACGAAAATTTAAGAAATAAAGTTGCATCTAGAGCTTTCCATAGAGCAAAAAAGTTTGACAGAGCTGTTTTTATGGAAAAAATGGTTGATGTGGTTGAGAGAGTTGCCAGCTGAAAAAGACCCTTGCATATCGATAATTGTACCTACACTGAATGAAGAGAAGCATATAGTTTTTCTATTAAACTCCCTTAGCGACCAGTCTTCTGTAATCTTTGAAACTTTGATAGTTGATGGTGGAAGCAAGGATAAAACCTCTGATATTGCTCGCCAACATAATGCAAAAGTTATGGCGTTGCCTGAACACGGCGAGTTTATTTCGAGAAACATTGGCGCAAAAATGGCCAAAGGCAAATTATTGCTTTTCACCTGTGCCGATATAATTTTTCCAAAAAATCTCTTTCAAAAAGTAGTTGAAAAATTTGAAAGAAACCCTGAGCTTATTGCGCTTACTGGTCCAGGATACCCTTTTGATGCACCTTTTTTCGGCAAACTAGAATACGCTGTTTACAACATTATCAGATACCTTTTTGCAAGTCTCCCAAAATCTCTCCAAAGATTTTCAACCAGCACCAACTTCTTAGTTGTGCGAAAAGATTACTTCAACAAGACCGGAGGCTTTGTTGTTGATAACATTAACGCTGATGGACTCATGGGTAAAAAATTGCTGAAGTTAGGTGAAGTCGCATTTTTCCTAGATACCTACATATATTTATCAGCAAGACGCATGAGAAACATGGGGTTCTTTGCTTTCAATAGACACTACTTGTATGCACTTGAGAACTTTTTCTTCTTCACTTCAAATACAAGAGTTATAAATGGTTTAAAACTTCGTTCTAAGAAGAAACATCGAAAAATGCATGAAATTTGATCAAAATCCTGAAGATTGATTCTGCGAATTTGCAGCTAAGGGTGACGTTTGCCGATCCGGGCTTCCATTAGAGACGTTTCTTGTTCTTCCCTGCACTTCATTTCTATCCATTTGTAAGTTCTAGTTAGTCCCTCTTCGAGAGTGATTTTTGGTTCCCAACCCAAAATTCTCCGAGCAAGAGTTATATCAGCATTTCGACCTCTCACTCCTTGAGCAGCTGAAAGATCATAGTTTTTGGTTATGGTCTTTCCAGAGGTTTCTATAATCATATCGGCAAGTTGATCAATTGTGACAAGCCTTT
>JAOZHM010000046.1 GCA_026014845.1 Candidatus Bathyarchaeota archaeon | reverse complement strand
TTCCTATCCTGGCCCTGCATAAGGGGCCAAGGGTGAGGCTGCTCGCCTATTAAAAGGGAACGTGAGCTGGGTTTAGACCGTCGTGAGACAGGTCGGACTTTATCTGCTGGGAGTGCTGGTTGCCTGAGGGGAAAGGGTCCCTAGTACGAGAGGAACGGGACGTTGTGGCCACTAGTTAACCGGTTGTCCGATAGGGCAGTCGCCGGGCAGCCACGCCGCTGAGGATAAGGGCTGAAAGCATCTAAGCCCGAAGCCTCTCCTGAAAATAGGCAGCCATTCCCTAATAATGCTGGGCTGGTAACAGCTTGGTTAACGGGACGAGGGCTCCCATAGAAGATGGGTTTGATGGAGCCGGGGTGTAAGTCGGAAGGCTTCGGCCGACCGGCTCAGCCTGCGGCCCCCAACCGCTCGAGGTGTCGGGCCGAGGCAGTGTCTGGGTGATATAAGCGGTGAACATGCGAAAAAGCCTATGCATGGTGAATATGAGTTTTGAACTCTTGTGATTCTCTGATTTCTTGGAAGTTACCGCCCCTATTTATGGGTGAATATGTTCTTTTTGGTGAGAGAGCTTTTGTTCTCTGCGGTGACTAGGCCCCCTTATATATACCTTGAACTTGCAGTTTTATCTGTAATTCGATGAATAAGTGTGTGATGACTAAGGTTTTGGTCAGAAATGTAGGATGGGTTCAAATCACACCCCGCCCACCACATGCAGACTTCACTTAATGCAAGACTTCTGGAAGTGGAACTTGTGTTGACTTGATTTTTGATGTTTCAGCTAGTACTGATGACAAGGCGAATGGTTTTTGTTGACGTTCTGTTTTAGGGTAGTGCCAGTGAAGACGTGTGACTTTGATTGGTAAATTCGATCCTTGGCGTTCAAAGCTTTGCACTTGTCCGCCTAAATTAACTCTTAACCCTTACACTGGATGTGATCATGCTTGCGTTTACTGTTATGCCTCAAGTTACATCCCGAAATTTTTTAAATGCAGACCTAAAAAAGACCCAATTCCAAGACTTAAGAGAGAAGCAGCGAAACTCAAAGGCGAATTAATATCAATTTCTAATTCTTCAGACCCTTATCCAAGCTTGGAAGCCAAAACAGGCTTAATGCGGAAATGCCTAGAAATCTTGTCTAGGCGTCACTGTAAAATTCAAGTAGTAACAAAGTCAAACATCGTGGTCAGAGACATAGACCTTTTGAAAAAAACTCCCTCAATGGTTACTTTAACAATCACAACAGACAACGACAACATTTCAAAAATCATTGAACCCAAAGCTCCATCCCCATCGAAACGGTTGAAGACTGTCGAAACCCTAATTAAGAAAGGTATTCCAACATCCGTACGCATAGACCCCATAATTCCATTCGTAAACGATAATCCAGAAAACCTTGTTGAGACCCTTGCTTCGATAGGTGTCAAGCACATCACAAGCTCGACATATAAGGTTAAACCTGACAGCTGGAAGAGATTCAATGTGACATTGCCAAAAACTGCTGAAAAGCTGAAACCATTTTATTTTGAGAAAGGTGAGAGAATTGGTAGATCTATATACCTACAGAAAGAGTTACGACTCAAATTAATGGAAAAAGTGGCTATGTTAGCTAAAAAGTACAGCATCCAATTTGGAACATGCAGAGAAGGCTTAAGCCATTTAAACACTGCAACCTGCGACGGTTCATGGCTAATAAAACAAAAGTAAGGCTTAAAATAAACCTTGAATGGTAGCCCGGGAGAGATTCGAACTCTCGTCAGCGGGTCCAAAGCCCGCTATGCTTGTCCACTACACCACCGGGCTTCCTAACCTAAATTCTAGGTCAACTTTTTAATAAGTGATTTTTGATTAAAACCTTCCTCTCCTCACGTATTTTAATCATGATCTTCCTAGTTTTTTCTATCGTTTCAGCTGCCCTAGGCTTGTCTACATCCCTCAAGTTCAGAAAATCTATTATGTGATTGTAGTTTTTGGGGTTCTTCTCTTCTAAGCTTTCCAAAGAGCGCATCAAAGTCGTATAATCCAGTTTGACCTTGCCAATTGAGGATTTCAACCAAGCATAGTTTTCAACCATGTCAACGAATATATTATTCAAGTAATGCGTTGCTTCAATTGCCTTTCCAGAGTTAATCAAAGATTTCGTACGTATGATCATGCCTTGCAGAAAAGCAGGGTTCAGATAATACTTCAGTTTTGTCTTAACCCTAAAATGAGAGGATTCAAATGCGCGGGGATTTTGCTTGGCTGTAAAGTTTATTTCGTCCCAGATTACTTTGAAAAGCTTCAGTTTGCGCTCAACGCTTACATTCTCCACTCTACTCAACCCTGATACCCCTAAGTATTCAGTAAATAGGTTCTGCATTCCCAGTTTTGCCGTTGATTTTTCGAGTTTCTCAATGAATCGGCTGTTTGAAAAAGAGTCCAACGTAACCTCCATCAAAACCCTCAAAACATTCTCTAGAGCCATCGCGGCGAAGAGCTGTGCACTTTGAAAGTCTTTCCTTGAAAAGGCTGAAGTTGCACGACTCAGGTATATGTCAGATTCTACGACGTGCCCTTCCGTTCTGATGTCAACTCTTTCAGGTGAACCGTAAGATTTAGCCATCAAAAGTTTTGTGTTGGTTAGCGACCAGTCTCTATCGTAGAGAATTAGCATCTCATATAATTTCTGATCTAATTCAGACGGAATCTGCCCATGAATCCAAGCTTTCGGAATATGATCCAAATCTATAAACAAACCGTTAATCTCGATTCTTTCCACAAATTCATGATTAAAGTTACCTTTATCAAGCACAAGCAGATCAACATCGCTTGATTTCGTGGCATCCCCTCGGCTCCAGCTTGCAAACAGTCCCACACCATATATGTCCTCTTTGATTCTCATTTCTTTAACAATTTTCTCTAAGGTTCTCCGTATTTTTTCCGGAAGTTTTATCACTTTGACACTATCCTTCTGATTATTAGTGAGTGTAAGTATTCAAAATTTGTGAAAGCGATCTTTTTGACTAAACCGTAAAATTTATATATCAGAACATTTCTTTTGGATAGACACTCGGGCCGGATGTACTACTTTCTGATTCCGAATCCTTGATGAGGAACACGAAAAGGTGACGGTTCTATAGTGCATATTAATTGAGGAGAAAAAATGCGTAAAAAAGAAAGCAAGGTTCATCAACGTCTAGTTGACAAATGCCCAGAATGTGGTAGCGCAAACCTTATTCATGATTATGATACCGGCGAAACCATTTGCGGCGACTGTGGACTGGTTGTAAATGAACAAATGATGGATAAGGGTCCTGAATGGCGCGCCTTCACCCAACAGGAAAAAGCCTCAAGAAGCCGTGTAGGGATGCCAACGTCATACTCCGTCCATGACAAGGGCTTGTCAACAGCCATAAGCCAGATTGACCGCGACGCCTTCGGAAGAAAACTACCCCTTCGCACACGCCTACAGATGTGGCGATTAAGGAAATGGCAGATACGCTCAAGAGTGCATTCTTCAATTGACAGAAACCTCGCTCAAGCGATGGCTGAACTTGACCGCCTTTCAGATAAAGTCTACATTCCGTCGCCAATCAAGGAGAAGGCTGCAGTTATTTACCGCAAAGCCTTGGATAAAGGCTTAGTGCGTGGCAGATCTATTGCAGCCATTGCTGCCGCTTCGCTTTATGCTGCATGCCGTGGAAGCGGAACCCCGAGAACCCTGCGAGAGGTTGCAGAAGCAAGCTTGGTTGAAAAGAAGGACGTTGCTCGTTGCTACAGGCTCTTGCTTCGTGAACTTGACATACAGATGCCAATCGCCGACCCGCTTACATACGTTTCAAAAATTGCTGAAAGTACAGGGATTTCCGGCAAAACTCAAGGAGTCGCCATCCACATTCTTCGTGAAGCAAAAAAAAGCAGGGCTGCTGCCGGTAAAGACCCCATGGGTTTGGCTGCTGCAGCATTATACATTGCTTGTTTGCAGAACAACGAGAAGAAAACGCAGAAGGACATCGCTGAAGCTGCAGGAGTAACAGAAGTCACTGTGAGAAATCGATACAAAAGTTTGAGAAAACAGCTGCATTTGGTGATTCCTGACTAGTAGCATTATGTTTCTTCTTTTTCAAGCTCCATAATTATAGGACCAACGTATCCGCAGTTATCGCACACATATTTCTTAGGGGTCAGCCAATAATCAAGACTGCTGGATAGATGAATTTTGGGGCTTCCACATCTTGGGCAGTATATGTTGGTTGGTCTCCGACGAGTTAGCGTTTTAAGTACTTCTTTTATGTCTTGTAGCAGTCTCATTTGGGCTCTCACTCTGTGGCAATTATTGAAGTTCAACGTTTTCTTTGGGATAGCCTTTGCGTATTAGGTATTGGCGAACTTTTTCACGATGGTCCCCTTGAAGTAGTATTTCACCGTTTTTTGCTGTTCCTCCACACGCACAGAAGTTCTTCAGCTTTTGGGCTAGGCTTGCTAAATCTGTGTCTTTATTGTTTAGACCATCTATTATTGTTGATAGTTTTCTCCACTTTCTTGTTTCAAGCCTTATACGAATTCTTTGTTGTTCTTTTCCAATTTCACCGCATACGCACAAATCTTTAGGAAGCCCGCATATTGGACAAATGTCAGCCATGATACTCAGACTTTACAATTAAGACGGGACTATATAAAATTTTCAAATTTATCCTCTATATTCTAAGACTTATTATTTCACAAAAAAGATCGGTGACCTTGGGAAAAACTTTAATGACGCTGATTTCTTTTCTATGTTTATGAAAGTGATTGTTGTAGGCTGTGGAAATATTGGTTCTGTTGCCGCCGAAGATTTGGCTAAAAGCATGAATTCTGTTGAGATTGTTGTTGCTGACAGAGAAGGGACAAGAGCCAAAGAGGTTGCTGAACGAATTGGTGAAAACAACGTTTCTTGGATTCAATTAGATGCAACAAAACGTGATGAAATAGCAAAAGCTCTGAAAGATTTTGATTTGGCTATGGGGTTTTTGCTTGGAAAACTTGGCTATCACCTAGCAGAAGCATGTATTGATCTGAAAAAAGATTTAGTTGATGTCTCCTACATGGCTGAAAACCCTTTGGCGTTAAACGACAACGCTGCAAAAGCTGGTATAACAATAATTCCCGACTGCGGTTTAGCGCCCGGTATCAGCAACATTCTTGTTGGGCATGCCGCCGGAAAGCTTGATAAAGTTTGCACTATTCGCATAATGGTTGGTGGTCTGCCGGAAAAACCTGTACCGCCTTTAGGCTATATTGTTACTTGGTCCCTTGAAAGCCTCATCGATGAGTATACGAGGAAAGCGAGGATAGTTGAAGATGGTGAGATAGTTGAGGTAGAAGCATTGAGTGGACTTGAAGAAGTTGAGTTTCCAAACGTGGGAGTGCTTGAAGCCTTCTACACTGATGGACTTAGAACATTACCACACACAGTAAAGAACGTGGATAATATGTGGGAGAAAACGCTTAGATATCCAGGGCATGCGGAGAAAATAGGGTTGCTTAGGGCTTTAGGGTTTTTTGATGAGGAACCAATTAGTGTTGATGGTGTGAGCTTGGCTCCAAGAAGGCTCACAGTTAAACTCTTTGAGCGACAGCTTCGGAGACCTGAAATCAGGGATATTGTGGCAATGAAGGTTGAAGTCTCAGGCATTAAAAATGGCCGGCACGTGTCCTACGTCTATCACTTGTTGGATCGATATGACGAGAACCATGGAATTACTGCCATGGCGAGAACTACAGCTTATCCAGCATCAATTATCGCGCAGTTAATTCTTAAAAGAGTCGTAAAAGAAAAGGGTGTTGTTCCTCCTGAAAAATTAGGTATGAGTGAAGAGTTTTTCTCTACATTTTTAAACGAGTTAGAGAAGCGAGGAGTAAAAATCACAGAAGAGAAAATCTTAGGGTAAGTTATGTTACTACGCCCATTCGATGGAGTTCTTCATGGAGGCTATCGCGAATTTGCTTGGGGCTCTGTCTCTTCTCTACGTAGTGTTATGGTAAGGTTTTAAGTCTATGGTTTAGAACAGCTGGTCTAATTCCACAGACAGTGTGTCTCCGCCGCATACTCCGCGACTGTAGCGTTTCACGTAAAGACTTTAAACTTTATCTTTATATTGCGATTAAGACAAATTTGAATGGGGTAGGTCATGTTTATCACGAAGATAAGGAAGAGAGATGGAAGAGTTGTTGATTTCGATTCTAGCAGAATTAAGGATGCAATTCATAGAGCTTTTGTTGCGGTTGAGCTTGAGAATGGAAAAAGGGCTGAAAGCGTAACTGAGGAAGTTGTTAGGCTTCTGGAGGAAAGATTTGAGAAAAGGGTTCCTTCGGTTGAGGATGCTCAGGACCTTGTTGTAGAAGTTTTAAAGAAAAGGGGATTTGGAAAAGTTGCAGGGGAGTATCAGGTTTATCGGGAGAAGAAAGAGGAAATTCGGAGGTTAAGAGAGAAGCTTGGGATTGAAGAGCCGAAGTTGACGGTTAACGCTCTGGAAGTTTTGAGGAAAAGATATCTTTTGAGAGATGAAGAAGGAAGAACAGTAGAAACTCCTGCCAGAATGTTTACGAGAGTTGCAAAAGCCATAGCAAAGGTTGACAAGGAATACGGTGGGAATCCGAAAGAAAGTGAAAAAGTCTTCTACGAAATGATGGCAAGAGCTGAATTCCTTCCCAACTCTCCAACTCTCTTCAACGGTGGAACAGCACTAGGTCAATTATCCGCGTGTTTCGTTTTACCAGTTGAGGATTCTTTGGAAAGCATTTTCACTGCAGTGAAAAACATGGCTTTGATCGAAAAGAGCGGTGGAGGAGTTGGTTTTGACTTTTCCAAGCTAAGACCAAAGGGTGACATGGTTAAGTCAACTAAAGGCGTGGCTTCTGGTCCTGTAAGTTTTATGGGTGTTTTTGATTCAGCGACAGAAGTGATAAAGGCTGGAGGAAAAAGAAGGGGCGCCATGATGGGAGTTTTGAGAGCTGATCACCCAGACATAGTTGAATTCATAACTTCTAAACAGAAGCCGGGAGTTCTTTCAAACTTTAACGTTTCAGTGGCTGTTACTGATGATTTCATGAAAAAGGTTGAGGAAGATGGAGAATACTGGCTGACTAACCCGAGAAATAAAGAAAAAGTGAAAAGACTAAAAGCTAAAGATGTTTGGAGTTTGATGGTGAAGTCTGCTTGGGAGAGTGGAGACCCCGGAGTTATTCTTATTGATGAGATTAATAGGCATAATCCGATTCCAGAAGTTGGAAGAATTGACTCGACCAACCCCTGCGGTGAGCAGCCGTTGCTTCCTTACGAGTCTTGTAATTTGGGTTCTGTTAATCTTTCTAGGATGGTTGAAAACGGAAAAGTAAACTGGGAGAAGCTGACGGAGACTGTGAGGAATGCTGTTCTTTTTCTTGATAATGTTATTGATGCGAATAGGTTTCCTTTGAAGCAGATAGAGGAGATGACTAAGGCTAATAGGAAGATTGGTTTGGGTGTGATGGGTTTTGCTGACATGCTCATTAAGCTTGGGATTCCTTACGATTCTGAAGAGGCTTTGAAGCTTGCTGAGAGGATGATGAGGTTTGTTACAGAAGAGGCTAGGAAGAGGTCTGTGGAGCTTGGTGAGGAGAGAGGTTCGTTTCCGAATTTTGATCGGAGTATTTGGAAAGACAAGTATCAGGCTATGAGAAATGCGACGATAACGACGATAGCGCCGACTGGTAGCATTAGCATTATTGCTGGTTGTTCTTCTGGGATTGAGCCGTTGTTTGCTGTTTCTTTTATGAGGAAGGTTTTGGAGGGAACGAGGCTTTTTGAGATTAATCCGTTGTTCGAGATGACAGCAAAGGAGAGAGGGTTTTACAGTGCTGGGCTTCTTGAGGAAATAGCTGGAACGGGTTCTGTTCAGGGGATTAGTGGTGTTCCTGAGGATGTTAGGAGGGTTTTTGTTACGGCTTTGGATATTAGTTCAGAGTGGCATGTTAAGATGCAAGCTGCTTTTCAGAAGTACACGGATAATGCTGTTTCAAAAACTGTTAATCTTCCTAGTAATGCTAGGGTTGGGGATGTGGAGAAAGTTTTTTGGCTTGCTTATAGGCTGAAGTGTAAGGGGATAACTGTTTATCGTTATGGAAGTAAGCCGGAGCAGGTTCTTAACATAGGGGAAATAAGGACTGAAAAGAGAAGGTTTGTTGCTGTGGAATCGGAATATGCGGGTGGCTGTCCAACAAAAACATGCCCATTCCCCAACTAGATCCATAAAAAGAAGCAGAGTGATAAGCTTCTTCCCTAAGCTCTACAACATATTTTGCTAATTTTTTCAGTTGGATTCATGATGCGAAGAGTTTTGCATAACTGTAATTGTCTTTGTATTAATTTCATATCGTTGACAGAGTACATTAAGTTCGGAGTTATTGCTTTGGAGGAGAGGTTCAATTTAGATTTGATGAACTTATTTTCTGCATTTGAACAGTATGTTTTCTTCTGTAGATTATGACTGCTACTAGTGTTGCTATCATAAACATGGATAGAATAAGGAATAAGGAAAACTCAGGAATTATTTGTGTGTAGCATTTTGTCTTATAAAAGGGTGACAGAATGTAGTTGCCATCCATGCTGATATGGGGTTCAATCTGTGACCTTTCATGATATTCATTCCAACTGTATATAGTTACATATTTGACTTTGCTTTCATTTGCCAATGTAATAGCTTTGTTCCACTGTTTGTCATACAAATCTTCTGTGAGATCTTCATCAAAAGTGGAGTTCTTCTCTCTACCTAAAAACTGGTCATCATATCTTGGTTCAACACATATCATCCCATCTTTTGGACTGAGAGGTGGAACTGTTGAGTTATCTACACTACAAGGAATACCGAACCACCAATCTACATAGTCATTGTGACCTACTATTCGAGATGTAAATCTACCATCAGAATATATGGCATCTCTTTGTGCCTCAGTTCCAGTCATGTTTTTATCGTTGAAGAAGCAAACTAAAGGCAAATCATCTAGTTGCATGTAAATACTTTCATATGGTGTAACATAGGTATTGTAGATGTAGTCGTATATTGTTTTGAAGTTGTATACACCACTCCAGTTGAATGCTTCAACCATAATGGCAATTTCTATAAGATAATCGTCTTGTTCAACTATGGAGAAAATGGTTTTGGTTGAGTTGTCTTCATACGAATTCATACCCCACCAAGAGATTATCAAAAAGTCAATACCTAACTCTTTGAACCATTCTAAGTGTTGTTTGATTACTGTGGTATTTTGTGAATTGTAGAAGCCGAGAATCGGAGTGTCAACAACATTCCAAAGAAGAGAACTTGTATTTTCACCTAGAGGAGTGCTATTCCAATGTCTATTTCCATACCCTTCATCATACCAAACGTAGTAGTACAATCCAATTTCAATGTCATCATCTTGTGTAAAACCAGAACTAGATCTGACCAGAAATGTGCAACAACTAAAAGCAATTGTCAAAGTTATTACCAGTACAAGTTTTCTTCTCATACCGCATCATTTAACATGTCTTCTACTTCAACTTTTATGAATTGTGGAAGAATCTTCGATCGAATTTTAATACACCTACATTGGAATTTTGTGATTTTCACTAATTCTTCTGGTCTAGCTATAACTTTTTGAGACTCTAACGAAATGAGGTTAATAGTTATTTATCTCTTTTTTACTTCGATTTTTCCTTCTTTCATAACCATCTTTATCTTGTTCTTATCCTGCAAAACTTTGATGTCTTTAACTGGGTTGCCGTCAACAATTATTATGTCAGCCAGTTTCCCTTTCTCTATCGTGCCTATTTCATTTTCCAGTCCACACGCTTTTGCACCGTTCCGTGTAGCCGCAACAATCGCATCCATAGGCTTAAAACCACAGTGCTTAACAAGCAACTCCAACTCCATAGCATTATCTCCATGCTTCAACAACGGAGAACCACAAAAATCAGTAGCACTCGCAATAGTCAAACCAGCCCTATAAAGCCGTGCAATATTCTTTATCATAATTTTCCAAACTTCCTTTCCCTTAGCCACTGTCCACGGCTGATACCCAGCCTTCTCTCCTTCAGTCACTATGCGCCAGCTAATAGAAAGAGTCGGAACAAAAACGACATCCTTCCTCTTCTTAGCCATCCTTATCACTTCATCATCAGGATAAAAAGCATGATCAATCGTTTTCACACCAGCTTTAATACAGTTTTTCATTGCTTCTGTCCCTTGACAATGCGCCGTAACAAATTTCCCAACATGCCTCGCCTCCTCAACAATCGCCTTCAACTCTTCCAGCGTAAACTGAGTGTGCTCAGGTCTGTCAATCATCGACATTACTCCCCCACTTGCCATAACTTTTATGAAGTCAGCACCTTGTCTTAACGCGTAACGAGCAGCCTTGATACATTCGGGCACTCCATCGCACAACAAGGACATAACAAGAAAACTCTTTCTTTTCGAAACACGAGCATCCACCCACTCCACTGGAAGAAAATGCACATCCCCATGACCACCCGTCTGGCTCAACACATAACCCGCAGAAAGTATCCTCGGACCACGCATCGTTCCTTCACCAATAGCGCTCTTCAAATAAATACCATAACCCCCACAATCCTTCACCGTCGTAAAACCAGCCTCCAAAAGGTCAACAGCATCATAAACGCTCTTTATCAAACCCAATTCTGGAGGTCTAACCAGCTCCTCCTCCAAAATACGATCAGTCTTCAACCCAATCAAATGCAAATGCGAATCAATCAGTCCCGGCATAACAGTCTTCCCAGACGCATCAACCTCAGTTTTCTTAGCTTTCCTAGGAACTTTCACTTCGCCCTCTTTACCGACAGCCTTAATCCTCTTTCCTTCTACGACTACAACAGAATCCTTCTTAGGCTTAGCACCCGTACCATCGATTAAAGTCCCGCCTCTTATCACAATTATCTTCTGCTTTCCCTTCTTGCTCATTCATTTTCCACCCAAGCTTAGAATAAGCCGTTACAGCCGATCAATATTTATGCTTTACCCAACTCGCACATTTCAAAATTCATACAACTACTCATAAGCCATCTCAGAAAGGAAACATATCTGGCTTCAAATATTAATTATACATGAAAACTATAGGGGGGTCTATCATTTTTGCGTTGCAAAAAGATTTTGCACACGTTTACCGCCACGCGCGAAGTCTCAGCCACCAACATAGCCTTCTAAACCTTAACCTCATCACCACAAGCCATCATCAATACATAGGAAATAGAACGTCTCTAACATTCTATCCTGTGGCAGCCCATATTAATAGGTTTATAAAGCCGACTTCCATTATGGCTGCTATCAGAAAAATGACGTAAATGTAAACCAAGCTCTTCATGGTCATTTCTCTGCTCAACGTTTTCTTTATGGTCAGGTAAATGCCGTAGCCCTCAACTATTCCGATCGGCGTACTTACCAGCAGAACTAGAGGTAACAGTTCAACGTTTATTCCACCAAGAAGGCTGCTTCCGCGCAGAATGCTAAGAAAAACAACCATGATCGTGAAGACCAAGGCGAAAGTTCGCGGATGATCAAGGACAATATGCGAATACTTTTCCCTCTTAAAGAAATCTGAAATCACTAAATTAACGTAGAAAGTCATACCCAGCAAAATCAGAGAGACTACAAGAACGTTATGTATGAAAAGCATGCCAACTTGTATGAAAACTATATCAACAGTTAAAACCTCAAGGGGCGGGAAGATGTCACCCAGAACATTAAAGAAGATCGCGTTTTCAACAGAAGAAACCACCAGCAAAACTAGAAAAGCCAACCCTAAAAACACCGTACGCTTTCTTTCATCAGGCAATTCCGGTACCTCCTATCAAGTCAGAACAGTGAAAAAACTAGACGACCTCCTTCAGAAATCATCTCCCACCATGATTCTCTAGCACCCACACTCAAGATTATAAGAAACATAAGCCGAACCAGACTCGACAGCATCATTCAAACCACTTAACCCTTAGCCTATCCACTAAGGTACAATAAAAATTTTATGAACTAGACCTTAGACTCTCTCCCGCCTTATTTCGAAAAGCACCGTTCCACCATTTGTGTAAGGTTTTCCAGGATCCAAACATTGAATATAACCTTTCTCACCCTCTTCCCTTGCTAACCCTAACTCTTTGAAGCTTATTCCACGGCTTAAAGCAACAATCATGGAAAGCATACAACCAAAAGCGTGAACGCAGATGCTGTCAGTTTTTTCAACAACTATCTTAGGCGACTCCATAACCATTTTGTCTCCAACCTTAAAAACTGGACAGTTACCACGTATCTCCTTAACGCTTACAATCAAGCGATATTTTTCTTCTCCAACCACGAACGACACCTCACTTCCTTAATTGTTCATAAATAAGTTATGAGTTTTCCGCAAGGCAGCAAAAACTTAAAAGTCATGTGAAAAGGATAAGTTGCAATTGACGAGAAGGGAGTAAAAGAATGCAGAATCGTCCAGCCATAATCGCTGTTGGAAGAACAAAATTTGGAGAACACTACGAGAAGCAACCAGAGAAACTTATCGAAGAGGCTTGGCTTAAAGCCTCAGAAGAAGCAAATATAGAACGCAAAAACCTGAAAGCTTGCTACCTCTCCGACTACTTCCTCCCAATCACAAACAAGCTCGGACTAGAAGAAGGATTCCTTTCAGAACTCACAGAACTTCACGTCCCAATGGAAGTAACCCGCTCCTTCAGCTCAGCCCTACTAAACGCTTGCAACGCCATCCAAGCCGGAAGATACAACATGGTTTTGGTTGGCGGAATAGAGAAAATGACAGACAGATGGGACAAAATCCGCGACGACTTAATGCTTCTGGAAGACCCTTGGAGCTATTATGCAGGATGCACACCAGAAGCAAACCACGAACTCATGCTCAGAGCCTACATAAAACGATACGGCATAACGGGTGAAAACCTGGAAAAACTAAACCTAGCTTTAGCACAAATATCAGTTAAAAACCATTTACACGCAACCAAAAACGAGTACGCACAATACCAAAGAAAAATAACGATTGAACACGTTTTAAAGGCGAGGAAAAACGCCCGAAAACCTCTAGGGCTTTACGATTTTGCACCAATATCTGACGGCGCAACCGCACTTATCCTTGCAAACGAAGAATTCGCCAAAAAATTCACAGATAAACCAGTCCATATTCTCGGCGCCTCCTCCGCAACGGATTATCTGACTTTTCCAGCAAGAGAAGACATGACACATTTCTTAGTGAGCGAAACAGCCATAAAAAACGCTTTGAAAACGGCTGGAATAAAACTTTGGGACATAAAAATTGCTGAGATATACGACCAGTCCACAGTTATGGAGATGATTTCCCTTGAGGACTTAGGTTTCTGCGAACGCGGAAAAGCGTGGAAGTGCATACACGAGAGCTGTAAAGATTACAAAGGGTATTATGAGATGAACGGGCGGAAACTCTTCGTGAACATGAATGGTGGATTAAAAGCTGATGGTAATCCTTTGGGCGCTACAGGTGGTGCCCAAGTTTTTGAAGTTTTCAAGCAGTTGAGGGGCGAAGCTGGTGAACGACAAGTTAAAAACGCGGGAAAATTGAGTTATGGATGTGTGCTTGAGCTTGAGGGTTTTGGAACTAAAGGTTATGTTTACATTTTAGGGAGAGACTGAGAATGAGTAGTGAGCCGATAGAGAGAAGGGTCTCATACCTCGGCGATAGGCTGAGGGGAAGACGATGCCAAATTTGTGGTAAAGAATATTTTGAGATAAAAGATTACTGCGGTAATTGCGGAAGAAAAAGCTTCGGAAAAATGGTTGACATAGACTTATTCTACGACAAAGGCAAACTGGAAGTGTGCACCTTCATAAACAAGCCTACAAACAAGTTTACGAAGCTGGGTAACTACATTTACGGCATAATCTCCTTCCACAACGGGAAGATAAGAGTTCCAGGAAGACTAACAGACCATATAGTAAAAGACAATGAAGAAATAGACCTTTCAGCCTTTGAGGGAAGGAATGTTGTTCCAAGGTTTAGAAGACGCTATTCTGTTGGAAAAAGCGACGTCATCCCAACAATTTCTTTAGCTTTCACCTTAGCAGATGAGTATTATCCACATCAAAAATACGCCATTATGAAACCAAATAAAGAGTATGACGCACCGGGAATAGTAGGCTACGGAGTTTACATTTCAAAGTTCAGAATACGAGAAAGAAACATTGAACGTTCAGTACCCTTCATCGATGAAGACGCAATAACTGCCACAGTTGAGGCAGGAAAACTTGCCTTAATCCACTCTGGAATTAACAGTTCACTTGTTGGCAAGGTTTACGTAGGCTCAGAATCCAATCCATATGCCGTTAAGCCCATAGCGTCAAAAGTTGCCCAAGTCCTAAAACTCGGCGAAGAAGAAGGAGACATGCAAGGAGTTGATGCTATAGACACAGAATTTGCATGCAAAGCCGCAACAAGCATGTTCAAAGATGCAGCGTCGCTGGTGAGCTATCCAAAATCAAACATTCAATATGTCATGGTAATAGGTGCAGACAATTCACAAGCTGCTCCAAGAGACGGCCCCGGAGGAGAACTAGACCTGTTCGTCGGATATGGCGGATGTGCATATATTTTTGGAAAACATGACGTCATAGCCGAAGTTGAAGGATGGTACTCATGTACTTCAGACACACCTGACTTTTGGAGAAGAGACGGAGAACCCTACCCGATGCACGGCGGAAGATTCACTGGAGACCCAGCGTACTTTAAGCACGTTAGAAAAGCGGCTAAAAAATTGATGGAGCGACTTAACCTAAAAGTAGAAGACATCAACTATTTTGTTTCACATCAACCAAATGTTAGATTCCCAGTGAGGGTTGCCAAGGAGCTTGGGTTTAAGGAAGAACAGTATTCGCCATCACTTCAAGTAGCTAAGTTTGGCAACACGTATTCAGGGTCTTCACCAGTGGGTTTAGCGGCTGCTTTAGACATAGCCAAGCCAGATGAACGCATCTTAATCGTGAGTTACGGTTCAGGAGCTGGAAGCGACGCCTACTCACTGATAACCACGAACCAAATACTGGACAAAAGAGAACGCCAAAAACTAACGGTTAAATATCAAGCGGACAATCCGTTTCTGGAATATGTAGACTATACAACCTATAGGCGACTGAAACTTGGAATGTAACAAATCATTAATAAATCTACAGCAATCACGTATAGACGGAGTATAAACCATTGTTAAGTAACTTTTTTAGTCAAAGTTAGTTTAACATTCAAACAACAAAGCGCACGCTTTTATTTAACAAACCAAAAGTGTTCAGGGGCTAAACACTTGTCTCGCGCGACAAGTTGTGGTTCGATAAGAAACTTCCATGAACCTCATAGAAACTTTGGGACATGCCCTTATACTCCTTTGATTTTGACTTGTAGTTTAGGCACGTAAAACTTGCAATGTCGGTCATTTCGAATTCAATCGAAGATATTTTTTGGTACGTCGTTTGAGCTGTGGAAAATCGTCTAACATGGCCTTCAATACCTTCCAACGAATTTCTTCAAACTCACTGCTGTAGTGTTTCACAATGTATCATATACTCCGCCTTTAATTAGTGTTGACAGATAACATAAACTTTATGTCCATGCGTTAAACAGATGTTCACAATACACCATCCAGCAGAAAGTCTCACAAAATCTTAACTACTTTGCCTAGTTGGGTTCTGTTAAGTCTTCGTGGGATGAAGTTTGTCCTGATAACAAGACTTGTGTTTTCTTTTGTAGACGAGCATGGAAACAGTGACGGTGATGAGTGCTAGAATGGTAAGTATCATAATTGGGGTTAGCCATGTGGACTGTTCTTGTACTGTCCAAAGGTTTGATTCGATGAGTCTGTAAGAAGTTGACGAAGTGCTTGTGTAATTTCCAATGTGCATGACTATTTCGGATGAATATTCTACTAAGACTCCTGTTGCCCTGTCCCAATACCAATGCACAATCTCATCCATTGTTCCGTTCATTGTTTCTCCGTTCATCCGCACGACGTCCACCCGTCTTGTCCGATTCCGATAATTAGTTTCTCTGGCACCATCGGGATAAGTTCGATTAATTGTTTGGATTATTTTGCTGTCTGAGTAGTGAATGCCAGAATAGACACTATCACCAGCGCTTAGATTAGCTGAAATAACTTTAGAAACCATTATACCCGACCCAAAGTTGACGCTTATGTAACCACTGGCGGTGTTCTCGGTTCCGTCGCTGTAATGTGTTACGATTTCTAAGAATACGGCCTCCCATTGTGGGAATGGTGGCTCCGTGGAGGAGACGTTCTGAACCGACCATAGCATCCATTCTGTCTCGTTGGTTTGTCTTAATCTTGCTAAGCCCGGAGGATGAAATGTTGCATTTGGATCGTTAGAACTGCAATAAGCAACAAAATAGCCGTATCTAAACCAATCACCTTCAGAAACTCCAACTAGCCTATCCTGAGCCACTACTGACGCCATAACTGCCATACATAACAAGGAGGCTGAAAATAGTAGTAACACAGATTTTCTCTTCATGTTCGACATCAGTGACTTGCACCCTCTTGAATATAACCTTTTTTCCTTATCCATTGAGGCCAATCTCAGAACATAGCGATTACTATTTACCCTCCCCATGAGAAAGTTAACACCTTAATCTATCTCACGACAAGTTACCAGAACCCCTAGTTGGGAGAGAATGGTAGAGGAGAAGGAGAAGGGGGAAGAATGTTTTTTCTCTACCATTCTCTCGCGCATTTGTTTTGCAGTCACCATGAATTTACAATGACGAGAAAAGAGCAAGTTTATGGTTCATTCCACACGATCACTTCAATGATTTTCTTCATCCATGGCATCATAGGCTGAATTTGTTTGTCTAACTGAAGTTTTATGTCTTCACGCAATTCTTCGTTGGATTTTGCCTTGGCTTCAGGCACCAATTCAAATATTACCGCAGATTTTATCGTCATAGGTTGTCCCCACCTCCACATAATGGATTCATGTCATTTTCCAAGCCCAATCTCTGTTGATAAGATGACTATGACATGTGGTTAGATGATGCACCTGTTTATCATCAAGCAGTTTCTGATCGTAGATGCAAAGTGCACATAGGTTTGGAGGAAGTTCTCTGCCAAGCATTGCTTCATATCTGAACAGCTCTTTCTCTGAATGGTTGAAGAAGACTTCCATATCGCCAGCGGCACGCAGCCCTTTGAATCCGATCTTTTGCATCTCTTTAGCAAGTTTCTCCCAATTAGCTAT
>JAOZHM010000045.1 GCA_026014845.1 Candidatus Bathyarchaeota archaeon | reverse complement strand
TGGGCACGACTTGGACTCTATTAAGGAACTGATTGGCAGCATCATTGCTTACGATGACGGCCGGTCGCTGCTTGCGGATTTCACCTCCGACGGAAGGATCGAAGTTAATCCACCACACTTCACTTCTCTTCATCATTTACGTCTCCAAATGTGCCTTCGGCCCACTCAAGGGCTTCGGATTCCCTGACCCGATCAGCAGCCATCTCTTTATATGCAGCATACATATCTTTCTTGACAACATGCGGGCGAACTAAATCTTCGATAAAACGGCTGATTTTTCGTGGCCCAATGACTGCCCGTAAGCCGTTATAGACCTCCTCGTCTATGGTTACTGTGAGTTTCTTTTGCATCACAAATACCTCCTCAGATATTACACGTATAATACACGTGTAACGATTTTTTGTCAAGAGGCCAGAAATATTTTTCTACGAGGCAGAACGCGAAAGTGAGAGGCCGGGCGATTCTATGAAAAAAAGGTGTTCAAAGCACTACTGTTGGTCATGTAAATTATTTTTAAATTGCATTTGGGGTCAGACACTTAACGTGGCCCGACCCCAAATCAAAATCAAGCAAATCAAGTCAAAATAAATATTATATTACCAGGAACCTCAATTTTTATCATCTAATTTCATAACTTATTGAGAAGCTACCATTTCTTGACATAGTTCTCTGATTTCATAACACAATTTTGCCGGAGAATTCAAATAATAATGCTTGATTTTCAGATTTATCAGAATTGAAAAATCAGTTTGCAATCGTTTGAATTTCAGGTAGGGATTGATATAGAACCAATAGCCGGAGTGTGAAGAGACTATATTAACGTTAGAGCATCCCCTTTATTATTTTTTATTACTTTTCAGTAAAATTATGAATCAGTTCTTTTTCGCCCAGAAGTTACGTTGTGGGGTTAGAAAGACATCATAATTCCCAATTCTGGCGCCCAGTCTTCTGCTTTTGATGTTAGACCGAAGGCGTTATTCAGCTTGAGAAACATATTGGGTCGAAAATGCCACTGTAATTCGGTGATACCTTCCCACTCGTCCTGAAAACCTTCAACGGCCAGAAAAACTCTCCAGTTAGGATTTATTCTCTTCAAATATTCGACGGCGGTCTCGCCAAATTCTGTTTCGTCTTCCGCCTTATCGTGTTCTGCAGAAACGCGCAATGTAATGGTTCCCCAGGAAAAACCTTTAATAATTCCCACACCCAACTTAAACTCCCAGTCCGACGTCCCGATAAGGACCTCATCACTTTCCTTATCCACTGTTGGAAACACCGTCTCAAAGTAGCTGAAGACTTCAGGGCGTTTTTCATTTTCTTTGCACCATCGATAACGGACTTGTCCCTCCACATCACCTAAGCCCGATGCCTCTACCTTGTCAGGCATACTAGAAGTGTCATCATCAGATTTTTCCTGGGATGCCTGCATGAAAGCCATTTCAAACTCAACAGCCCAGCGTTCACTTAAACCATAACCTATAAAAAGGAGTTCCTCAGTTCCTCGAAATTTACCGCGGTAATCAATATCTGGACCATAGCCGAGTTCATCCGGTGAATACTCCGCATCATCATCATGATAATATTCGACAAACGGATATATTAGCAGTTCCCCTGGGCGTACATAAGTTCCGAACATGGATGTGGCAATACCTGTACCGCGATCCTTTAAATATACCGGAAGCTGCTCCTCAGCGTAGATTGAAGAAGTTTGAAATAAAATAAAAAATAGTGAAATCGACATGACGAATAGAATAATGCCTTTTTTCTTCATTTGACCCTCCTTATAGAAAAATATGTTAACAAACTTTTACGCTATAGATATCATAAAAAGATTATCAGGATATTACGGGAAAATTATAATTTGGTAATGTTTGAAAGAAAGAAAGGATTTAAGATAGAAATGAATACAAAAGTCAAGCCTTATTAAGCTGAAGTGGTATAGATTGAATTTTCCGATTCAAACCAGGCCTGCTCAATAGGCCATACCCTATGTGTTTCTCATCAAATAGAACACTTACTTCATCTTTCGAATACGCACATCAATCTGCTTCACATCCTTCAGCAATTCAAAAACTTTCGACGTATCTGTTTCGCCATAGTGATACGGATAGAGTATTTTTGGCTTAAAAGCTTTTGATGCATCTGCTACCATCTCCGGGGTCATTGTATAAGGAAGGTTCATTGGCAAAAAGGCTATATCGATATTTTTTAATTTCTTCATTTCCGGGATGTTTTCCGTATCACCCGCCACATAAACTCTTTTGTTTCCAAATGTTATTACATAACCATTACCAATACCCTTTGGATGGAAGGGGACTCCTTCACTACGCATATGCACAAGATTGTATGCCGGCACAGCTTCTATTTCTAATCCTTTAACGATTTTAACATCTCCATTGTTCATGATAATCCCATCTTTAATCTGGCTTGAGCAGGCCTTGGTTAACACCAGAGCGGTTTTCTCGGTATGCAGAATCTCTATCGCTTTTTGGTCAAGATGGTCGCGGTGCTCATGAGTTAATAGAATTAAATCAGCTTTCGGCATCTTGGAATAATCGGCTAACCTGGTCCAAGGATCAACATGGATGACCTTCCCTCCAAAGTTAAACATCAGGGTCCCATGACCTATAAAAGTGATTTCCAGGTCGCCCACGGACGTCTTAATGATATCAGTTTCAAACTTTTCTTGAGCTGCCAAAACAAACGGAAAAAGCAAAGTAAAAAAGATAGCTAATAAAAATACCCTTCTCATGCTGCACCTCCTTAACCGATCAGATATAAAGTGTGATAGCCTATATTTTGATCTGGCAATCATTTTATTGCCGCTTTCCGAAGATTCCCGACTATTCGTCTTTCTCAGGTGGCTTGAGCTGTATTCCAAAAATTAACACAAATGCAATGACGATGACGACTATAGGTGCTACGCGTTTCATATCCTCCGGACTGGCATACATGAGGAATTCTCGCCACCATTGAGGCACTCTGGGGTCAATCTGCCAGGCCGCTTCGATGTCTGTGTTAACCAGTTCGTTTCTGCCGATCTTTAAGTAAACCTTTGCCCTAGTTCTGTATGCGTCTGAGATGGTTCGCGGGTCACCTCTAAGCTTGATCGCTCTTGTGGCATCTATGATGGCTTCTTCATATTTTCCGCTCAACCTATAAGCCTCCGCCCGATTGGCGTAAGCATGAGCGTGCTTAGGTTTAATCTTGATGGCGCGAGTGAAGTTATTGATGGCCGGTCTATACATCCCACTTTTCAAGTAGCCCATCCCCAGCATCCGGTAAGCCTCTCCCTTTGCAGATGCAAGTTCAATATAGCTATGGAAATCCTGGATCACCTTGTCGTACTTCTCCTGGAAATAATAAAGCATACCCCGTCGTTCATACGCAGCTACAAGTTTTGGATTTAGATCCAAAGCCTTGGTGAAATATTCGATCTTCTCAGAGGTCATAGAGCTTTTAAGTCCATAGTCAAAGTAGTCCATGGCATTATCGAACTGGGTGGGAATCTCTGACGCCGAAACTTGATAAGGATCATAAGCAGCAGCAAAATATTTCTCCCAGCGAAAATGAAAAAAACAGACTATCAGATAAACTAAGATAAAAACGGTGAAGATGTATTTGTGCTTCATATATATTCCTCATTTTATTGCATTGATATTGAGTCGAGCAGATCAGTTTTTTCCGATGCTATAGGTTGAGGTTTATTTTCTCCGTTTGTCACCTGGTTTTCTGGTGGTGCCATAATATTTCAACCATACACTGGTTGGCCCCGGCCCTTGGCGTAGATACCTTGCCTGAACGTTCACCCAGTCTCATTACAAATCCATAACAGATTTCATAACATAACCGCAACATTACCAAATATTATTGCTGATGTCAAATTTTGGACAACAGTGAACATCAAAAAAGCACGTTTGAGAAAGGAGCGCGAACCCTAAGCTTACAGGTTTTCAGCTGTCGAGGCATTAGGAGGCAATAGCCA
>JAOZHM010000044.1 GCA_026014845.1 Candidatus Bathyarchaeota archaeon | reverse complement strand
AGAGCCTCAGAGGGGTCTGCGAGATCACCCGTTTTTTCACACCAAAGTCCGGTACTACTCAGCCAGAGAAGGCGGGTTATGTATAGGATTGCACACCCTTCATCCTGGGAGATTGCGAACGATTTTCCCTGAAATAGGTAAGCCTCAAGTAAGAGTTGCCAGAAGATTGCATGAAAAACTGGGCAGTAGCTGGATAGAGGAATCGCTCAAAGCTTATGGGGTAGAAGGATATGTGGGAGTTGGCGAAATCATCAACTATAAAGCAAAAAGCGTAATTGAGGCTCTTATGAGCAAGCTTTCTGACCTTTCACCAACCCTCTTTCCGCCTTCTAACTATAACTTCATAGATGATGTTATCAAAAACGTTAGCAACGGAATCACGTGTCTCATTGATATTTCAGGTCTAAGTTCTGAGGAGCAACGCAACATCACCTGCCTCACAGCGTCCAATGTTTCATATCATTATAAGCGGATGTGGGAAGATAATTTTGAGGAGTGGAAGAGACTTCCAACTCTCTTGATAACCCTTGAAGAGGCCCATGAGTTCCTTGATCCTGAAGTGCGTAAAACCGTATTTTCTGACATAGCTCTAACATATCGAAAGTATCGTGTTGGGTTGAACGCTGTGACACCGCGGCCTTCAAGAATAAACCCCAATGTCTTCGCTGAATTGTGGACCAAAGTCATTATGAAGACAGAGTTGCGCCGCGACAGAGCATACCTCACTCAAAACACGCCTTATATGGAATACAGTGACACAGAAATAAAAATGCTCGATGTTGGCGAGGCTCTGCTCATATCTGAACCAAAGATCAGGTTTGCCGTGCCAATAAAGGTCACGCATTACCCGGAATACTTGGATGACCGGGAGAAGGAAGACTATGGGCTTCCTGAATCACCGAGGCTCTCAGACATGGAGAAGCGACTTAAACAGCTAAGTGGACAAAAGCCTGTTTTATAGTGGATTAAGTTTCGCTTTCCGTCTTTTTTAACAGTTTTTCCATCTCTTTCTTAATGTGATACTTGAATGGAATCTTACTTGTGTCCCTCTCCACATATCCTTCTTCGTAAACCTTCTTCATCAACCTCGCCGTATGCTCTCTGCTAAGCTTAATTCTATCCTTAATCTCAGGTGCAGTCTTAGGGCCCTCCAAAGCTAGTATCTCCAACACGGATAACTCGGTTTCAGTCAACGGAGCCAATGCCTTTTCCCTTCTTATGGGGATAACTGCCTCAACCCCTTTTTCAGGAACCGTCGAGAACTGTCGAGCTCTTTCTTCTATGTCAGAAATTTGTGCGGTTAGCGCCTTCTGTGATGCGACAGCGTCACGCACCTTCTTGTCAATTTCACCCAGCTTTGCCAACATCTTCTCCCTATCTTCCAATACACCACCAATTTTAGGCTCTAAGGCGTGAAGCTGCTGCTCAATCTCTTCAGCCCTTTTCAGAGCCCTGTCACCTTTCGAAGAATTTGCTCCAACTTTGTATGCGACAATTTCCAGCCTTTCAGCTTCACGTTTGAGTTGCCTATTAAAACTCAGAACGATGTCTTCGACAACTTCCTTCGCCTTCTCATACTCCCTCTGAATCCTGCGGAGTTGCCTATAATATTCGACAGCAGCACCAATAGTCATTGCAATCAAAATCCCTACAAGAACCAGTAGAACATCAGTCAAATAACACACCTCGTGATTCGCTTGTGATTATACGTGATTTACTCATGGTACATCACACATCACAGTTCTACCATTAAGGATTTAAGAATTATGGTGCCAACATGGTTTAAGGGGTCTATGACGTCACACATCACAGTCTAGGAATCCAACTGATCTCGACTCTTAGGATTATTCATGTCGCATATGACAAATCCGTTTTTGCCTTATTTTTTGATTTCCGGGCGTTTCTGTGCGTTCCATTTAGAATGTGCGCGTTTGCTCTCATGTATGTTAGTTAGCTTTCCCAGTGTGATTTGTGATGTCACATGACACCTTTTTATGGATTTGATAGGTGCTTTAGGCTTGTTTCAAGCTCTTCTCGTATCATTTTTATGACTTTTAGATGTTCGTTTAGTTCTCTGCCTTGATTTGGTATGTTTCTGTATGCTTCCATGTATGTGTTTAGTTTGTTTGCTATTTCTAGATACGGGTCTAGAGTCGTGCTTTCGAAGATCCCTAAGTATCCTAAGAGTAGCACGGTGTAGATCGCTTTTACTACGTTATCTTTTGCCTGTTTTAAGGTTCTGTTAAAGGCTCCGCGACTTATTTTTGCCTTTATCAGCCTCAATCTGGCTTTTTCATCATATTTTAACGGTTTGCCGGCAATATTTTCTGATAAGATGTCAATGAGTAGTGTTTCCAGCTGTGTTTGCGTTAAGAGGCTTGTTTTGGAGAGTATCTTCGTAATAGGGTCGTCTAAGGCGCTTGTCAGCCACGATTGAACAGCATTTTTCAGCTTCACATTTCTCTCTCCTCATGTTCTTTCTAACGAATACACTTTTGTATACAGGTAAAGTCTTTTAAGATTATCGAATTTTTATGCTTGTTATTACTTGTTTGGGAACGTAAACATTTTATGCTGAAGATCAGCAATGCATAATGAGGAATATCTCTTGGTCTCAGACTTCAAGCCAGCAGAACGCTTAAAAAGAATAAAACCCTCTGGAATACGCCGTGTTTTCAGTTTAGCTCAAGGAATACCCGACGTTATCAGCTTAAGTGTAGGAGACCCCGATTTCACCCCTCCGAAGCATGCTTTAGATGCTGGTTGGCAAGCAGCAAAAGAAGGCAAGACTCACTATGCACCAACGAATGGGATATCCGAACTGCGAGAATCATTGGCTCAAAAGGCATATCGCAATTACGGTCTCCACTACGACCCAAACTCTGAAATATTAGTTACCGTCGGTGGAACGGAGGCAATTTTCTTGGCGTTAACAGGTTTGTTAAATCCCGGCGACGAAGTGTTAATTCCGAATCCAGGATTTGTGGTCTATGAACCAAGTGTTCTATTAGCGGGCGGCGCTCCTGTTCATGTTCCTTTGTTGAAGAAGAATGATTTTAAGCCATCTATTGATGATGTGACGTCACTTATCACGGATAAATCACGTGTGATGATTCTTAACTTTCCGAATAACCCGACTGGTGCGGTTCTTTCTTATGATGAAGTTGCCGCTTTGGCGAAGATTGCTGTTGAACGTGACCTGATTGTGATTTCCGATGAAGTTTATGAAAAGATAATTTATGACAACGCTAAACACTATTGTCTTGCAACTTTTCCGGGAATGCGTGAGCGCACATTGGTTGTTAATTCATTCTCCAAAACTTACGCGATGACCGGCCTGCGCGTTGGTTATGTATATGGACCAAAAGAGCTTATTTCGTACGTTTGGCTTCTGCACCAGTATGTAGTTGCTTGTGTAAACAGCTTGGCGCAGTATGTTGCGTTAGCCGCGTTAAGGGGACCGCAAGACTTTGTTAAGGATATGGTTAAAGAGTTCGATAGGCGGCGACGTTTGGTTTACAAGAGGCTTAATGAGATAGAAGGGGTCGATTGTGCCCTTCCGAAAGGCGCTTTCTACGTTTTCCCAAACATAGAAGGCTTCAATACGTCTTCAGAAAAATTCGCAGAATTCCTTGTAAGGAAGGCTCATATCACAGTGGTTCCTGGCTCCGCCTTCGGCAGTTATGGTGAAGGGTACATCAGAATTTCTTATGCTGCTTCATACGAACAGTTGGAAGAAGCACTAAACCGTATAGAAAAGGTTGTTAAACGTCTCAAGTAGACTCTTCGAGAAACTCCCTCAATTCCTCTTCAATTTCTTCCTGACTTCTGGAGATCTCCAATAGCTGATGAAGGGCATATCCCTGTTTTTGTGAGGTTCCACCCAGTACATGCATCTTGAGTTCTTGCGCCTTTATTCTTGGGTGTGTTTTTATGGTTACGTAAGCACGTAGGATGTTTGCTATCGTTGCTTCTTGAAAGATTATGGCTGAGTTGTTCTTTAGCTTCATGCAAACGCGAAGGTGTTTGTGACCTTTCGGAACACCCATAAGCACTTTTTCTATGTCCTCGTTTCGGATTATTCTTATGGGGCCCATGCTCAAAGACTCCTTACAGTTTTTCTGCGGTTTCTTTTAGTTTTTCAAACAGTTCTGGACGCAAATCTTTCAGGATCGGGACAAATGCTTCGGTCGGTCTTATGTCAGCGTAGTTAATCTCGTCTATTACAAGGTCTTCTTCATCATATTTCGCTTGCACAAGCGTTTTTCCGTTGGGTCCAACAAGCCTGCTTCCTCCCCAAAACTGCAATCCATCTTCTATCCCAACGAGGTTCACGTAAGCTAGAAAAGCCGTATTTTCAATTGCTCTTGCAGCTGTTAAAGTTTCAAAAAACGTTCGGCGGGTCGCTGGGGAAGCTGAAATGCACACTATTAATTGAGCTCCTTTCAAACGCGTCAGCCTGCTTACTTCCGGAAAGAAGATGTCATAGCATATGATTAACCCTATTTTGCCAAGCTCTGTTTCAAACACTGCTGTTTGATATCCTGGGCGGAAGTATCTTTTTTCTTCAAAGACACTGTGGGTTGGAAGGTACATTTTGCGATATTTTCCGATAAAACCGTTTGGGCCTACGAGAACCGCAGCATTATAAATGGTTGCTTGTGTTTTTTCGCTTAGTTCTGGCATGCCAAATACAATGTATGTACCTGTTTTTTTGGCTAATTTTTCTAAAACAGTCGTTGAATGTCCAGGTATTGTTTCTGCCAGTTCATAGATTTGGTCTCTCATAGTGTAGCCTGTTAATGAAAGTTCTGGGAAAATAACAAGCTCTGCACCTTGTTGTTTTGCTTTTGTTACTCGGCTTTCAACTTTTTTTATGTTTTCTGCTTTGTTTCCTCGCTTGCAGCTTATCTGTGCGAGAGCTATCTTGATTTTTTCTTTCATGCGCATCCTTCCTTTATTTAATGACGTGTGCGTGGAAGCCTAAAATCAGCTCCCATTGTCCGATACTGAATTTTTGTCGTGAGTGGCATCCTTCTTTTATGTTCCATAGATAACCACCTACTTTTTATTTTGTTTAGCAGTTCCTTCTTTACGCTTAATTGTTGCGTTATTTCTTCTGTCTTCATGAAGTGTTCCAGGCCGTAGAGGATGAGGTCAAGGATTTCATATTTTATTCCCAGTTCTTCTTCTGCGAGTTGTCCGGGCCATAATGCTGGTGAAGCTGGTTTTGTTACTATTTCCTTTGGTACACCTATGTGCTGAGCTAGTTTTCGAACTTGCGTCTTGTATAAATCCATTAGTGGTGATATATCCGCTGCAACGTCTCCCCATTTTGTAAAGTAACCTACCATTGTTTCCGACTTGTCTGAGCTGCCACAGACAAGCATACTAAGCCTATTAGCATAATAGTAAAGGTAGATCATTCTCACCCGTGCTTTTATGTTGCCTTTGCATATCTTATCGGTTGATTCAAAAATGGGTATTGAAGTGTAAAAAGCTTCTAAAGTCGATGTAGCATCGATCATTTCAGTTTTAAAGCCGAATTTTTCAGCAACAAGTTTCGCATGTTCAACATCTTTGACATTGTATGTTTCTTGCTCTGGCAACAAAAGCCCAAAAACCTTGTCCCCACCTATCGCTAAAGCAGAAATCGCCGCTGCCGTACAACTATCGATTCCGCCTGATAACCCCAAAACGATTCCTTTTGCTCCAGACTTTTCCACATAGTCCTTAATGAACCGCTTTATTTTTGCCTCCACTTCCGACCAATCCAAATCTAGAATGGTTGGTTCTAACTTCAAATGGGCCCCTCTTTGATTATGAGTATTTAGGCAAGTATTTAAGGACAAACATAAATACTGAAAGCATGAAGTTTAAGAACATAGAAGGATATGAAATATGGGGCGAAGAAGAAGGAAAGTCGTCCACATCCCCAAGAAGCATTTGCCAAACGTTTTCTCTTGTCCTAAATGCGGAAAGGAAACGGTTAGGGTTGAAATTTTTCGTGATGAAGGTCGAGCTGTTGTAAGCTGCGGAAGTTGTGGCGCAAGGGAAGAGTTCCAAGTTAAGCCTGCACAGAGTGCGGTTGATGTTTATTGTATGTTCACGGACAAAGTTTATGGAAGCTCCAAGAATGTGTTAGCCAGTTAGGTTGATGTTTATGGTTGGCTCTGTTGAAAGGTATCTGCTTGAAAAAATCGAATCTGAAGGCGCAATTCACTTAACTCTGATAGATCCTGAAAAGGCAACACGTCCACAAGCTTCAAGAATTGCTCGTAAGGCAAAATCAAGTGGGACCTCAGCCATAATGATAGGGGGGTCAACGTTTGTTTCAACAACACATCTTGACAACGT
>JAOZHM010000043.1 GCA_026014845.1 Candidatus Bathyarchaeota archaeon | reverse complement strand
TTACCTTCAAATCATAAAATAAGAATTAAAACCAAGTTTACCACAATTATTGAATTCGCCTGCGCGCGCGAGAAGGGTGTCAAAGAGCCATCTGGAACATCAACCGTTCAACGAGTTCTTTGTAGCGATTTCGAATGGTAACCTCAGTTACTTGCGCTACCTCGGCTACTTCCCTCTGCGTTCTCTTTTCACCCGTCAACACCGAAGCTATATAACTTGCTGCAGCAGCCATACCTGTGGGTCCACGGCCAGATGTAAGTTTAAGTTCTTTTGCAGTCGTCAAAATTTTGTAGGCGATCTCTTCCGTCTTTCCTTGCATCGTTAGCTGGTTTGAAAATTTGGCTATGTACTGGCTTGGCTTAACAGGCGCCACGTGCGTGTTAAGCTTGTTGATCAGGAAACGGTAGCTGCGACCGACTTTTTTCTTGTTTATGTGTGATGCTTGCGCTATTTCTTCTAATGTTCTGGCTAGTTTGCATTGTCTGCAAGCCAAATAGATTGCTGCGGCAGTTACGCCTTGAATGGATCTTCCTCGTATTAGTCGTTCTTTAACGGCTTTTCGGTAGATGACGGAGGCTGTTTCAAGGATGTTTTTGGGAAGGTTTAGGTTGTTAGCGATTTTTGTGATTTCTGACAGTGCAAAGGCGAGGTTGCGTTCTGTTGCATCTGAAACTCTTATGCGGCGCTGCCACTTTCTAAGACGGTACATCTGAGCCTTCTGTCCAGATGGCAAGCTTCTTCCATAAACGTCTCGGTCGTGCCAATCAATCATTGTTGATAAGCCTTTATCGTGAATCGTGTAGGTTAATGGAGCGCCAACTCTTGTTCGTTTCGCCCTTTGCTCATTGGTGAAAGCTCTCCATTCTGGTCCCCTGTCGGCTATTTTTGCAGTTATTACGAAGCCGCAGTCCATGCAAACTATTTCGGCGCAATCGTAATCACGCATAAGCTTTGTGCTTCCGCATTCTGGACAACTTTGAACCTTCACAGGTTCAACTTCTGAAATTGGCAACGCGCCAGAGATCACAGCTTTTTCATCACTATTCATTTTGTTTTTCTCCTCTGTTTTCTTTTGGGGGAAGCATAAACAACATTTCATTTAGTTTTCTAGGTTCTCGTTTCTCATCTTTTTCACTAAGTTGCGTATATTCTGCAAAATTTCAGATTCCCATCGAAAAGCTGATTTATTCAAACAGACCATTCATTTAAACCTTTCCACAAGGATTTGTGTGCGATAACTGACGGGCACGATTAAACAAGAAAAAAGTGCGCGCTCAGAGTATTGATTTCATTGTTGAGGGGTAACTTGTTTATTTCTGACCCCTCACTCATTTAGAGTGTATAGTCGATTTCGATAACACATATCTATAGTAGTTTTTTGATGATACCTTCCTTCCTATTCCTATTATAGTGATCTAGTACAGGTCTTCTTCAATTTCTGTGTTTTGTTTGGGCATTTTTCCGTGTCGTTTTACGTGTTGTTGGAGTAGTTCGCTTTCTCTCATTGTGTACATTTTCGCCTCTTCATAAATGAAGTATTTTGCCTTAGTGTTGGTTGCAAGCTGTTGTTCCAACTCCTGTTTAAGGTTCATCGTTCCCTTAATGTAAACAATCTCCTTATTCTCGTCTAAAAGTTGATAGACCCCCTCTGCTTCTGGAACAACCTTTACGTCTTCTTCTTTTAACGGCAACCATTTTTCCGGAGGCTCGGGAGCCTCTTGAATAAGCAATCTTAAGTCGCATCTTAGGCAACGACTTGCCTCTTCTCGGGCCATCTTCTCGTCATATCCAAGTTCAACCTCAGCGAAGTTTCCTCTCCGTTCTTCAATGGGCAAACTGGGCATCTGAACAGACTGCTTGCAGCCGAACTTCTCCACTTTCCCAAGCCAAGGATTCGGTTCCTCAACCTCCACAAACCGGTCCTCAAGGGTTCCAGTCCCTCCTAGATACCTGTCAACGGCAAAAGCAGCCTCCCTACCTGAAGCCACAGCCTCAACAATAGAACCCGGACCCTTAATAACATCCCCACAAGCAAACACGCCGGAAATGCTAGTTTCCATGTTGGGCGACTTAACTTCAACCAGCCTCATCTTTGACACGTTTGGTTGATCTGCTGTCCGCCACGAAAGATCTGGAGTCTGCCCAATAGCAAGCAAAAGCATGTCAGTTTCCATAATCTTCGTTTCACTTTCATCATAGGTCGGACTAAATCTTCCTTCCTCATCAAACACTGAGACACAGCGCATAAGCTCAACTGCCGCTACCTTGCCGCCCTTACCTAAAACCTTCTTAACCCCGTAGGAATTGTGAATTCTTATCCCTTCTTCGAGTACTTGCTGAATCTCCCATGGAAAAGCAGGCATCTCCTCAGGCTTCTCCAAACAAACAGCTTGCACATCACTAGCTCCAAGCCTCAAGGCTGTCAAAGCCACATCCATCGCAACACTACCACCACCAATCACCAACACACTACCCTTCAACTTAGAGGCTTTCCCAAGCCTAAAATCCCTCAAAAAATCCAGACCACCAACTATACCATCAAGGTCGGCACCGTTAACTTTCAACCTCAGGCTAATCTGCAAACCCGCAGCAATAAGAAAAGCATCAAATCCTTTCTCCTTGAGAGACTCAAATGTCAGATCCTTTCCAAAAACCACACCAGTCCTGACATCCACACCCAGATCAATAATTCCCTGAATGTCCTTTTCAGCAATCTCCTTAGGCAGACGGTACTCCTGAACACCATACCGCATCATCCCACCCGCTTCAGGCATAGCCTCAAAAACAGTAACCGAATGCCCCAGCCTGACCAAGTAGTAGGCTGCGCTAAGTCCTGCTGGACCTGACCCTACTATCGCAACCTTCTTCCCAGTCGATTCTGCAATCTTCAGTTTCTGCCTCCATGTCTCCGCATCATTCTCCATTGCAAAACGTTTCAACCAACGAACGGCAACAGCCTCGTTAACATTCAGACGCCTGCAGACACTCTCGCATGGACGAGAACAAGAATGAGCAAGAACGTTTGGCAACGGCAACTTCTCCCTTACGACAGCTGCAGCCTCAGCAAACCTCCCTTCAGAGACCAGCCAGACATATCTTGGAACATCAACCTCTGCCGGACAGGCATATTTGCACGGAACTAGGTCAACTTCGCGTCTTGTAGCCTTTAATTCCTTGTCCCTTAAGGCTCCAGTTGGACAAACCTCCACACAGGCCCCGCAGAATCTGCAATCAGAATCCATAAGCGTCGGCGCAACCGTACCAACCAAGACCTCTCCATCATTGTAAACGAAGCCTAAGGCCCCAACACCGCGAAGCTCTTGACAAGCCCTGACACAGCGCGTACACCCAATGCAAAGGTTGTAGTCTCGAAGAAAAAGAGGCTCATCCTCTATCACAGCCAAGTTTTTCGGCATATAACGAGGAGTGTCCTCTCTTATTCCAATGTATTCCGCAACCCTCTCCAGTTCACAATTTCCAAACTGCGGGCAGCAACGCTCCTCCACCGGAACGTTTGTAGAGCAAGGCTCTGTCGTGCAACCCTCTTTCTGAGCGCAGATCAGACACGCATGCGGATGCTTGGCCAAAATCTGCATCAACTCAACTTTTCTCGCTTCCCGGACCCGCTCAGTTTCAGTGTAAACTTTCATGCCATCAGAAACTGGTGTACAACAAGAGAGAACAAGTTTTTCCTGACCATCAACATGAACCAGACATAGCTTACAACCTTCAAACTTCTCAGAAGACTCGTTCACAAATTTCTCGTCGCCGCGGTAAACAACATCTATGGATTCAATCTCGTTAGGCTGTGGCAGGTCAGGATGATAACAGATCGTTGGAATATAAACGTCCATTTTTCTGGCTGCTTCAAGGATGGTTTTGCCTTCTTCAGCCTCAACCTCGACGTCGTTTATGAAGAGTTTCACAG
>JAOZHM010000042.1 GCA_026014845.1 Candidatus Bathyarchaeota archaeon | reverse complement strand
CAGGGTCTACTGCGACACATTCACCTTCTAAAATGGCGTCTTTTGCCTTCACATACTTCTTAAGAAGTTCAACAGCATCTGGGTACTGGTCTGAAATGTTTTCTAAGCGTCTAGAGAATAGGGTAACTTCGTCGCCTTTTTTGTGGGCTTGTATTCTTTCACCATCATATTTATATTCGGCTATACATTTTCCTCCGAGCTTTTCAAGAATCTCCTCCGGTGAAGAAAGCCTTTCACACAACATAGCCCTAATGGGTTCGCCGACCGATATCTCAAATTTCTTAACACTTGCCAACCCTTTCTCAGCAACTACTTTTGCGACTCTTCCAAGATCCGAGGAAACGTTGTATGCGCGTTCTAAATATTCGCGGTTTTCTTTTCCGCCGCCATAGGCTATTGCTAAAGCGTCTAGAACAGTCATGTCTGCGATACCTAAGCGAAGGTTTCCAGTAACTGTCCGCATAATGTACTTAGCTTCTTTAGGAGTGGCATCAGCCAAAAGTCCAGCTAGAAGCGCCATTTTAAGGTCAACTGCACCAGAGCCTGAAGTTCTAGCCATCTTATCGAGGATCTCATAGACTCTTTGAACTGTTAAGGGCTGCTGGAAAAACGTTACTTGTCTTTTATTACCTACAAATTTCTGAGTCGTCTCTCCAATGTCACCTGTCTTTTTTACGTCTTCTTCAATTTCGCTTTCCTTTCTTCCGGAGGCACGGGCGAGAGCTTTTATTGCGAGTTTTTCAGCTACACCTATTTCAAGGTTAACAAAGTCTGGGCATATTTTGCCCTGTGTTAAGTATACGACTTTGTTTATGATTTCCTTTGGCGTATTCTTAAGAAGATCAACAAGGAGATCTGTCATTACCAGCCTTTTTGTTGTAGCTTCAATTTTTTCGTAGGCTTCAGCAATCACAGCGTATCTCAATAATTAAGCCTCTTCATTAGAAGTATAAGTGTGAGGATATTAAAATTTCATTTGTTAACGAGTCAGTCTAAAAGGTTTCATAATGAACTATTTGACTTATGGGTCTTCTACTCGGTGCTGTAGGAACCTCAGCAGGATAACCAACAGGAATTATGGCCACTGGCCTTATGACGTGAGGAATCTTCAATATTTCTCTTGCTTCTTGCTCTCTGAATGCGCCAACCCAACATGTGCCTAACCCGAGTGAGTAAGCAGTTAAATGAATGTTTTGTATTGCAGCGGCTGTATCTTGTATGCAGTATAAAGTTTCGCCTCGCACACCATAACCTTGTGAGGAACGTACTTCATTTGCACAAACAACGATTACAACAGGGGCTTCCTCAATAAACACTTGGTCGAGAGCGGCTTCAACAAGTCTTCTTTTGATTCTTAGCTTTCGCACAATAATGAATTCTCATGGTTGAATGTTTCCAGCTGAAGGAGCCCACCGCGCTGCCTCAATAAGCTTTTCCACAATTTCCGCTGGAACATCTCGATTTTTGAAGGCTCTCATGCTTCTCCTACCTTCAACAGCCTCTAAAACATCCATAATTTAACTCAACTCCCAGCCTATTAGATTCTAACACGTAATGTTATATCTCTCAAGATTTCAGTTAAATAGTTTTAAACATGTTAAGTCAATGTAGAAAACCAGCGTGATGTTGAAATGCCAGAATTAAGCGGAATGCCTCCAACACGTCTACTTTATTATGAAAATGCCTACGTGAAAGAGTTTGACACAAGAGTGATTAAGATTTTAAAAATGGAAAATGGTGAAACAGGCGTGGTTTTAGATGAGACGGCATTCTTTCCCGGCGGCGGTGGTCAACCGCGAGATACAGGTTTAATAGAAAACGACGGTATGCACGCTAGGGTTGTTAGGGTAAAGAGACATGGAGAAATAATAATCCATTTTATTGATCAAGTTTCTGGGGAAATAAGGGAAGGAGACAAAGTTAGAGGAGTTATTGATTGGAATAGACGTTACAGGCTTATGCGAGTTCACACAAGTGCCCACTTGATGTCACAGGCAATACGCCAAGCCCTAGACAAACCAGTGGAAATCGTAAGTTCAGGTATGGACTTGGAAAAGACAAGACTTGACTTCACGCATAAAGGCTCAACCCGTGAGTTATTCCCACAAATCGAAAGCATAGCAAACAACGTTGTTAAGGAAAACAGAACAGTAAAAATTAGGTTAATGCCGAGAAATGAAGGAGAAGAATATGTCAAAAAATTTCACGAGTCCTTGAAAACGCTTCCGCCACAAGTTAGCGAAGTTCGCATAGTGGAAATTGAAGGTTGGCACGCGTGCGCGTGCGGAGGAACACATGTTAAGAGCACCAGTGAAATACGCGAGGTTAAACTGCTTTCCAGAAGTTCTAAGGGTAAAGGCATTGAAAGAATAGAGTCCACAGTGCAAAAGCCTTAAGTCTTGTTATGCTTCATTTTCTCTAGGATGATGAAGCAGAGAGTCAATAGAGCTTATGGCTGTGATATGACTCGACGGGCGAACTGACACCTTCTATCGGAAAACTTATGAACAAAAAACATAAGTGAAAAAGAGAAAGCTACATTGAGATTGCAGAAGTTAAATGCAGGCGGAAAGAACAAACTTGCTTAAACCCAAAATCGCTAAAGCATTGGACAAACTTTCATCAAAGACCGCCATAAAAAACACCATCTACATAGTTTCAATAATCATATTTTTCGCGTTGATTTTGTTTCCGCCAATTTTAGGCATAATCATCAAATGGGGCTCAATAGAAGATGTATTAAATCAGCCCGAACTCATGTCGGAAGCCTTAAACGCTATTGCTGCATCCTTTGCTGTTGCTTTCTTCGTTTCATTCATAGATGTTGTTGCTGGCGTGCCAATGGCATGGATGATTACGCGGGGAAACTCGAAATGGCTAAGCGTTTTAGACACCCTTTCAGATATTCCCTTCATCGTGCCCACGGCCACACTCGGGTATTCACTGTTTCTTTTCTGGGGCGACCTTGGAGGATTGTCTTCACTTTTTGGCGTTCCTTTCGTTTCGCGCGGCTGGCTCCTCGTAGTTTTGCTTCACTTCGCGTTTTCATTTCCAGTGGTTGTTAGGGTGATGGTTGGTGCATCGCTTGATTATAAATTGGAGTATGAGCAAGCGTCCAGAACCTTAGGTGCAGCGCCGCTTACGGCAGCCAGAACTGTCACGTTCCCGATACTAAAACACTCATTGATAGCCTCCTTCACTTTGGCTTTCGCGAGGTCGCTTTCAGAAACAGGGGCAACAATGATGGTTGCAGGAGCGTTTGTCAACGGTCCAATATTTATCAATAAGCATATTGGCGAAGCCGGCCCACTTGTCTTCGTTAGCGCCATATTGATAGTACTCTCCAGCTTAGTATTTGTAACAATAAGATTGTTGGGACCTAGGCTTAAAATGCCTGTTAGAAAAGTTTGGCCTAAGGCAGAAAGAAAACTGAGCAGTTCCACAATTGCATCTTCTAGAAATGGTATAACGCTTTTAGTATTTTTGGTTATAGTGCTTGTTCCGTCTCTTTTCGTGGCCGTTCCAGCATTTGAAGCTATTTTTGCAGGTGTTCTGCCGGAAGCTTTAGGTGGGGTTGGTGTTTGGGGAGATTATTGGCAAAGCATATCTCTCTCGTATTTCGTTGGAATTATTGTTACATTGTTAAACGTTGTTATCGGTTTGCCTATGGCAATCATAATAGCGCGAAGAAAAATTGGAAATGGCCCCTCGGCGGTATTAGATGTGCTTGTCAACATTCCAATAATTGTCCCTTCAGTTGCGTTAGGGGCTTCCCTCGCCATCTTCTGGGAGAATTTTGCGTTCATGCCTGAAATCTGGCTGCTCATTTTCGCGCACCTTTCTATCACTTATCCTTACTTTGTGAGGTCAATGTCAGCTGCCGTAGAAAGAATAAGTATGGAGCTGGAGGAAGCTGGAAGGACGCTTGGGGCAAAACCATTAGGTGTGTTTAGAACGATAATTTTTCCGCTTACGAAGTATTCTATGCTTTCCGGTGCAATCATGATGTTTACAAGAAGTGTGAGTGAAACTGGAGCCACCTTAGTTGTAAGCAACCTTGTTACTGCCCCAGTATTATTGGTTAACTGGGTTAAGAATGAAGTTCCAACATCAACTCTAGGGCTAGGTTGCGGTTTCCTTATACTATTCTCTTTCATAATCTTGTTGGTTCTGAGGCTTGTTGTAAAAGGAAGGGAGACATACTAGCATGCTTAATATACCGCTAAAATCTTATGCACTATTTCACGCCCGTACAGACTCAAAGGAGGCAAAAATAGATGCCTGATATCCGTCTAGTGAATGTAGCAAAGAGGTTTGGAAAAATAGTCGCTGTTGACGGTGTAAACCTCCATGTTTATGATAAGGAATATTTCTCCTTGCTTGGTCCAAGCGGTTGTGGAAAAACAACCTTATTAAGGCTTATTGCGGGGTTAGTTCAGCCAGATGAAGGTGAAATTTACATTGGAGATAGGCTTGTTAATGATGTTCCGCCTGAAGACAGGGATGTCGGGTTTGTCTTCCAGACTTTTGCTTTGTTTCCACACATGAATGCTTGGGATAACGTAACTTATGGCCCGAGAGTGAAAGGTTTCGACATCAAAAAAGCCGAGACAATAGGACACGAGGTGCTTGAGATGGTTAGGCTACATGAACGTTTAGACGCCTATCCAAACGAGCTGAGCGGGGGAATGATGCAGAGAATAGCTGTGGCAAGGGCGTTGGCAGCAGGTGCCAAATTACTACTTTTAGACGAGCCGTTAGGACAGTTAGATGCGAAGGTGAGAAATGAATTGAGATATGAAATAAGACGGATGACGAAGGATTTGGAGTTAACAGCCATACATGTCACACACGACCAAGCTGAAGCCATGGCAATTTCAGATAGAATCGCAGTTATAAAAAAGGGAAAAGTTTTGCAGGTTGGAACCCCAGAGGAGCTGTATATGACCCCGAAAAGTGTCTTTATAGCCCATTTCATCGGAGAATCAAACTTTCTAGAAGGCTACGTTTCAAACCTAAGCAGAAGAGGGGCAATTATAGAGCTTCGCGGTGGGATAAAAGTTCAAGCAGGAGCCCCAAAAAATATGGACAAGGGAGATAGGGCGGTTTTAGCCATAAGACCAGAAACTTTTGTTGTTGAAAAGGGGATAAAGAAAACTAAAAACTCGGTTTTAGGCATTGTAGAAAGAATAACATTTGAGGGAACAAATATAAGATATGAAATTAGACTTAGAAACCAGGATTCAGTTGTGGTTGTTAGACCATCTTTAGTTGAAGAGTGGCTTAAGATGGGCGAAAAAGTCACAGTAAGCTTTTCACCTGAAAAGACACATGTATTTGCGTATCCAGAGGCAGGGTTGAGGGAGGAATTAGCTGTTGAGTGAATTAATAAAGTGGTTTGAGAAAAGAAGAGAAACAAAAGCCTTGGCAACAGTGCAGCGACACCTGGCTCTGACAACAGGAATAGTTGCAGATTTAGAAATGGCAATAGGTGCATCCATTAGAAAAGACGAAAAAGAAAAGCAAAGGTGTATTGAGAGAGTGACAAGCGGTGAAAAGGAAGCAGACGGATTACGCAGAAAAGTTATGGACGACGTTTCAAAGGGAGAACTCTCACCGATTGACAGAGCTGACTTGATGGAACTTGTGAAGAGGGTAGACATGGTTGCGGATTGGAGTAGAGAGTCCACTCGTGTACTGACAGCCATATCGATGGAGCAGGTGCCAATCTCACTCAAGGACGTGTTCATGGAAATGGTTCGAAACGTAAAGGATTG
>JAOZHM010000041.1 GCA_026014845.1 Candidatus Bathyarchaeota archaeon | reverse complement strand
GGTTAAACTGTGGGCAGCAGTCGGATATTCTCCTCATATAGTGGGGCCAACAGGCTGCGGGAAAACAACATTGGCGATGTGGGTTGCAAAAGAGATGGGAAACCCCACGGTATGGATAAACGGTGACGAACAGATGACAACAAGGGATCTGATAGGCGGATACTCTGAGATGGAAACCTCAAGCGTGAGAGATAGGTTTGTACACAATGTCTTCATATCGAAGGACAAAACTAGTTTCAAGTGGGTGGACAATCCACTCACAATTGCGTGTAAAAACGGTTACACATTGGTTTACAACGAATTCTCCAGGGCTAAGCCAGTAGCAAACAACGTTCTTCTGTCGGTGTTAGAGGAACATATCCTTGAGCTTCCGACAATGTTCGGAGAAGAAAGGTACATCGATGTTCATCCAGATTTCAATGTAATATTCACAAGCAACTCGATAGAATACGCAGGAGTCTTTAGACCTCAAGATGCCTTACTCGACAGAATGGTAGACGTTTACATGGGTTACTACGATCTCGACACTGAAGTAAAGATCGTTCAAGCGCACTCTGGCATGGTGCCCGCCGAGGCAAAAAAAATAGCGCAGGTCGTTAGAAAACTTAGGGAACAAATGCCTGATCCTCACAAACCTGGAACAAGAGCAGAGATAATGATTTCTCAGGGGCTGAGGGCGATGAACGGGTATTCGAAGGAAAGTCTTGAACAGATATACATGGATGTCTTAGCAACAAAAATAGGTGCTCCAGGGGAGATACTGAAGCACCAAGATCTGGTAAGAGCAAAGATCAACGAAATCTACGGCGGACGCAAGAAAACGCAGGGAGCCGCTTGAATTGGCATCGGAAAAAATGGGTGCAATGATCGAGGAGGCAAAAATCTACAAAATTTCTGAGCTTTGGGCTAGGAAGCCAAAGGGACTACGGTTTAACGACACAGACGCTCTTATTGTGACTGCGAAAACCAAGGATGGAAAGGCAATAAGGGAAACCTTCTATTTCTGTCTCAAACCGGACGGAACATTCAACATAGGTACCGTGAGCAAAGACGGAAGCCATGTCAGGCGGCTAAGGCTCGCCAGTTTCCTGAAACACTACAAGATAACTGACAACGTAGATGAATACAACCTGAAAGAAGGAGTAAGGAAGTGGAAAGGGAAAGAGGTTTTAGTTGTGAAGGCTGAGGGTTCCGGCTTTATTTACGTTCCATAGGAGGTAAATGTGAAATGGCAAGTGCAGAAAGAAAAGAAGCACGTCCATCACGTAAGGCGTCAATAGAGGAGGTCACTGACCAAGCACTTTCCATAGTGAAGAAATACATATCCAAGGAACCAGAAACCATCATAGGCATCCAAGAAGAACACGGGGAATGGAAGGTCCTGGTTGAAGCACTAGAGAGAAAGTCGGTGCCAGACACGCAAGACCTACTAGGAAGATATGAAATCAGAATCGACGACAGCGGCAAACTTCTCGGTTGGAAACAATGGATGGTCAGGAAACGAGCTGACAGAATGATACCTGAAGAAGAAGAATGGCTAGTGACCACATAGAAAGCAGAGCAGAGGAAGAAGCGATGTCTAGGGAGAAGCAAGGCCGACGGAAAAGCGAGCACGAACGATCTATCGCGTGGGCTGAGAGGTCTGGGAGCTATGCATTTAGGATGATCGATCAAAGTGAGCGCATTATGCATACACGAAAAACAGAAACAGACAGGATGAAGGCTCAAGAGGAAAGGATCTTGAGGCAGCAACGACAGGAGTATGAGAGGGCCTATGGAGCAAGGGATAGAGGTGAAACAGTGACCGGCGTGGACACGTTGGAGAGGTTAAAGAGGTACAGGAATGGCAAGTGGGCACGCAGATGGGCTCTCAGAAAGGCGAAATGGGATCACCACCGCTATTGAAATGGAGTATGAATCAAAATAAAAGGAGGAATGAAATATGCCGTCGGTTAAAGAATATGTCAGGCGTAAAGAACGAGCGATGATGGAAATTCAACGGGGAGTACACAGAAAGACGGAGGAGATAGACAGGGGGACAAGGCAGATCCAAAAGAATATGGACCAATTTGCGATCGATTTTGAGAGAGACACAAGGAAGAAGTCTGAAGAGCTAGTCACAGCGACAAGAGAGATGCAGAGAAGGATGGATGAATTTACAAAAAAGTGGTACGGATAACCATCAACAAGAAGGAGGTGAGATTGTATGGCAGGATTTACTGATACTCCAAAGGCGAGACGTGAACAATGGAAAATGGAGCAGCATAAGACGAAATCCGCATTGAAACTTCAGAAGAGTAACTATCGATTACAAGAAAGGATAAAGAAAGACTCATTGAAGCGTGCCTGTAGCCAAGTAACCGAAAAGCGAAAATGGGAAATACAAGAAGCCAGTTGGGGCCACAAACATCCCAAAAGATAACCAACCTTTCTTAAAAAACCACGAAAATTATTCCCCTTTTTAATTGATTAATCGAGGAGGATATGCTAGTTTATAAGGTGAGAGGAAAAGAGAAAAATGAAAACGTCTCACTCGCAATTGCAGCCTAGCAGGTTGCGAATTGCTGGAGGTTTAAATCATACTCTTCATCTGTACACTCCGAAAGTGGACAAATATGCGATTCAAAGAGCCTTTTTGTCTTCCACAAGAGATGACGAGAAGGCAGTTTACGTAACAACTGAATCTCCTACATCCGTAATCGGAAAGTTAAACCTTGTCAATGTCGAGTTAAAAGTCATCAAACCAGAACAAATCAGAAATCTCGAAATGGAACATAACTGTAAATTAAGGATAGTTATAGACGCTGGATCCATAGCCAACAGTGGACAGTTGAACACTGAGATCGAAGAAAGAGAGGAGTACATAAACAACCTAAGCAAAGAACATGCTGTAGATTGCTTGTGTACTTACGACGTTGGCAAGCTTGGTGGCAACACGATAAAACAATTGGCGGCATGCCACAACCAGCTTCGACTCACGACTAGTGATTTAACGATTCTTTCAGGGGATTTGTTTCAAAAATCCAAGTTACCAGACGACTCCATCAGAGAAACAGTGAAAAAAGACTTGGAGACCATAGTTCTCGCCCTCATTGAAAAAAGACCAATGTGTGGAACCGACATAACAGAGATCATACATATAGAATTCAACCTATTACTCAGCCCGGGCACCATCTATCCTCTACTTCATTCATTACAAGAAAGGGGACTGATAGCCTCTACGAAACATGGGAAGGCAAAGATATACACGCCAGCTAAAGGTGCAGAGTTGAAAATCAGAAATCTAGTCAATGAACGCGTTCGAGCTCGCAAATTCTTGAATAATTACTTGCAACAAGAAGCAACGATTGAGGAAAGGAGAACAAAGTTGAAAGAAGTGCCAAAACTGAAGCTGAGTTGAGATGCATGCTAACAAAAAGGAGACTTAAAAAAAGGAAAAGCGAGGTTAGTTAGAAATGACTAGGGAAAAATTCGACAAGCTTAGAAAGAAAAGATTGAAAGAAGGCATGCTCGCGCGCGAACGGTACAGAAGACTAAGAGAAAAGAAAAAGGAGCGGTGGGAACTAACATGGAAAAGAGTAGTGATAAAAAAGGCTGAAGCAGAGAAGAAAGGAAGGTTAGAGGAAAAACTCTTACGGAAAAAGAGGTTAGAGGAAGAAGAACGAGAGAAAGCAAGGTTAAAGGCCTTGCGAAAGATAGAGGAGGAGACACAGGAGAAAGCAAGAGACGCAATAAAGAGTGTAAAAGCGACCGTAAAGGAAGTCGAAGAG
>JAOZHM010000040.1 GCA_026014845.1 Candidatus Bathyarchaeota archaeon | reverse complement strand
CAAAAGAATTCTGGAAAAGTCCAGAAGACCCCAATTATACTCTTATCCGGTTGCAACCAAATGCTTTTGAATACATGAAACCAGGCAGTGTCCAAGCTGTCAAAATAAAACTCTAGAACATCCCAATCCCTTTTTTTGACACTTTTTGAGCTTACTCAACAATTGGCACAACATCGCACATTACAGATGAGCATTAACAACAAAACCAAGCAGCTAAACTAACCATGATTTGTGAGTCTTTTCTTTCTATAAAGCCGCGCGCATTCTAAATTTGTCAGATGCTCTAAGAGTGGAGGAGACCCTAAACAGATTTCTGCCGAAGCCTCTGCAATTCTCTGTTTACGTCTTTGAAAGTGCGGTAAACATCTGCTACGTGCATATACTTCATTCTCTCTCGGATCAAACCAGCAACTATCAACGTGGCGCCCAAGCTCTTCTTAATACCAATCGTAGGAATTGGAAAAGCGATCAAAGACACACCAAGCTTGATAAGCCCTGAGCCCTTACGTCCTCCCGCACCAGGTTTCCCCCATAATGACTTCAGGGTTTTTGCATCTTTCGTAACTTCACTCATCAGTTTGACGGTGTCTTCGTAACTCAGGCCAAGCTCACGCAACGCTGCGACTATTGTCTCCAATTCCTCTGGTCTCACAGAAATTCCTTCCTTGTAAACTGTCTTTTTTTCTGACTTAAAAACTTTGAAGTAGTACACACGTTAGGCAGCGCACACGCCGAGATTTCACTTAGTCTTTTTATAAATAGAGCTCCACAAGAGTTCAAATTATTTATGGTGTTCTCTATTCCACCAATCTACCATAATCAAAACTTCAAGCTTCAATTTCTCGTTCTTCACCCATCTCTTCCATTTTGCTGGCGACAGCGTCTTTCTCCTCGCCATAAACAATTACGGCTAGAATATCGTCTATGCCAGCTGATTTAGGAGCGGTTCTCGCACTAATCAGCATAAGTTTAGCTACTTCTAAAATTGCTTCCCTTTCTGCATTTTCGCTTTCAATTATTGGACACATTTTCACCACTTACCAAGTCATAAGTAAACTCTAAAAATACGTCGTTTTAGTTCAAGCCTCTCAAACTACTGTTCCGAAAGCCTTCTCCAACATCTTGACTACTTCGTCAAGCTGACCTGTGTACACGCCTACTGCTAGGAAGGAAACACCTAAAAGGAGTAGTAGTGCGCCTATTACTCTGCGTTCTGGAACATCCATGACTTTCACTCCAAATGCTTTTTCAAGCGTGCTTCAATCTGGTCTTTTGGAACCAGCCCAACAATTCTGTCAACTTCTTTCCCATTCCTAATTATCAACAGTGTTGGGATGCCGAAGATTTGGAAACGCTCCGCAGTTCTAGGGTTCTCGTCAACATTGAGCTTTCCAAACAAAACTTTTCCAGCATATTCCTTTGCCAACTCTTCAACAATAGGAGATATGACTACGCATGGACCACACCATGGCGCCCAACAATCAATTAAAGCCAATGAATTTTTATTGACTATTTCGTTGAAGTTTGAATCTGTCACAAGGACTGGCTTTGCATTCATTTCCTGCTTTTTCTCCTTCAGTCTCATAAGTTCCTTTAACTTCTTCTCCTTAATACGCCTCAGTTCTTCATCTTCCTCAGATATATAATTGTTTATGTTCACTGTTCATGCCTTCACTTGCCCTTCCCACACTTTTCAAACGACTATGTCATTATTAAATATAAAGCCTAAACTCCGCAGTGCCAAGTTTGTTCTAACATGTGGAGAAGGAACGCCGCAAGGCTTCAAGTCTTCCGTAAGCTTCCGATGGATCTGAAATTTCCTTTGCCAACTTTCAAAGGGACATATTTGGCTAGACATTTTAGAATATTTATTGCTTTTCTATGACAAACAGCTGGCTTTCTGGTATAGAGGCAATTTCTCGTGCAAGCTCTTCGTTGGAAGCACCTTCTGAATACCTGTCTTTTAGCTCCTTTATTATTTTGGGGTTAACATGAATTCTCAACCCTTTATCCAAATTCTGTTGCTCAAAACATACAATTATCTTTGCTTGGGAATTCTCTATCCTAAGTTTCTGGTTTCCAACAGTGCATTGAGTTGAGGCTTGAATTCCATCTATGATGCATGAAAACGGAGTTAAAAGTGGAAGTCTCGCAGTTACACGAAATTTATTACTTTCCCCAGCGTTTACATTTAGAATCTTTTTGGCTAAACTTCCCATTCTGACGCCTATAACCAGAAAAGGACCCAAATGCCCATGAAAGCCTGCAGCTTTCTTAATCAAGCTTGCTAACTCTGAGCTTATCTTTGATTTTATAGCCTTCATTTTCACACCTTTGGCAAACTAATCCTCGTTGAAAGTGCTTTTAACTAAGCGATGAACTAGCTGCAAAAAGGGGAGTAAAAATACTTAAGACTATGCTTGTCTCCGTTTAAGACCTAATTTTAAATTCAAACATTCTTTCTAGGGCTTTCCGAGCTTTTTTCGCTACAGGCTCGGGAACAGTAACCACATGTTTCTCTTCTTTCAAAGACGTGTAAAGCCTCTCAAGAGTGTTTAACTTCATGTTTGGACAAACCGCATCCTCATAGGCTAGAATAAACTTTTTTCCAGGATTCTCCTTCTTTAAGCGATGCATAATTCCCTCTTCAGTGGCAACAATGAAAGTTTTAGCATCGCTTTTCTTTGCGTATCTGCACATTTGAGAGGTGCTTCCAATAAAATCGGCTATGTTCTGCATTTCAACAGTGCATTCAGGATGAACCATCGCAATAGCATCTGGATACGTCATTTTTAGTGCTTGCACGTCTTCAGGCTGGAAGAGTAGGTGAGTGGGACAGAAACCTCTCTCAGGGATTGGAATAATCGTTTTTTCTGTCTTCCTGCGAACATGCTCGGCTAGGTTGTGGTCCGGCCCGAAAATCACTGTTTCACTGTTCACGGAATTTACGACTTCTACGGCATTTGCTGAAGTACAGCATATGTCGCAGTAAGCTTTGGCTTCAGCCAAAGTGTTCACGTATAAAACCACTGGCACAAGAGGGTAATGCACTTTCAACCTTTTAATTTCATCAACAGTAAGCATCTGAGCCATTGGACAACGTGCGCCAAGTGTTGGCAACAAAACTTTCTTGTCTGGAT
>JAOZHM010000039.1 GCA_026014845.1 Candidatus Bathyarchaeota archaeon | reverse complement strand
GGTGTGAAATATCGTTTCAGAGTTTTTGTCTTTCACTATTTCCAATGCTTCCTTAACTGGTTCTATTGTTCCAATCTCATGATTCACAGTTGACACGCTTACGAGGATTGTCTCTTTATCTACAGCATCCCTTAATTTTTCAAGGTTGATGAAGCCTTCACCATCAACTGGAATTTTCACTATAGTGAACCCATATTTATGGAGCAAATCGGCGACGTGTAAAACGCTTAAAGGTTCAATTTCGGAAATCACAATCTTTTTACCCTTATCCTTCATCGAAAAAGCTGTTCCGATGAGTGCTAGGTTGTTAGCTTCTGTTTCTCCAGGAGTGAAATTTACTTCTTCAAGTGTTTTACAGCCCAAAAATGCTGCTATTTTTTGCGAGGATTTCATTATTGTTTCGAAGGCTTCCCAGCCGGGTTTGTGTGTTAGTGTTGGGTTACCGTATGCGTGTTGATTGAAGTATGGCAGCATTGCGTCGACAACTTCTTTGGGAACCATGCTTGAATTTTCAATATCCAAGTAAACTTCGCGTTTTAGACCTTCGTGTGCCTTAAGCAGTTCCTTTATATTCTCAATCATTATGGTTCAAGTCCTTCCATCACAGCTTCTAGTGTAGCATCTTATAGAAAAACATAACCCAAAGGATATTCGTGTTGCAGTAACACTTTAAATTGATGAGATGGTAATTGCTGTTGTAAAAGAAAGATAGGCGCGTTTCAGTGAAAATAACTGACTTGTCAATACCACAATCTGTCAAAGAAATAATAATCAAATCTGGACTTGTTGAACTTTACCCTCCGCAAGAAGAAGCAATAAAAGCTAGGGCTCTAGAAGGAAGAAACCTTGTTTTGGCAAGTCCAACAGCTTCTGGAAAAACTCTAGTCGCTGAATTCTGTGCCCTTAAGCACATACTGGAAAAAAACGGAAAAACCATCTATCTAACACCTTTAAGGGCTTTAGCCAGCGAAAAATATCAGGAATTTAAGAAATACACTTCAATACGAAAGCCCAATGGAAGACGCATAAGAATAGGCATAAGCACAGGCGACTACGACAGCACTGACCCATGGCTGGAAAGATACGACATAATTGTAACTACTAATGAGAAGGCGGATTCGCTTCTGAGGCACAGAGCAAAATGGATGGATGAGATTTCACTTGTAGTTGCTGACGAAGTGCATTTGTTGAATGACGGTGAGCGAGGACCGACCCTAGAAGTCGTTTTAGCAAGGTTAATGCAGGTTAATCCAGACATGCAGGTTTTGGCTTTAAGCGCAACAATAAACAATGTTGAGGAAATCGCAGAGTGGCTCAAAGCAGGCTATGTAACAACGGAGTGGCGGCCAATCCAATTGAATGAAGGCGTAGTTCTACATGAGGAAATCCAATTCAAAGATGGGGGGGCCAGAAAAATAGAGAAAAAATCAAGAAACTCAGCCATAAACCTAGCTTTAAACACAGTAAAATCCGGTGGACAAGCGCTAATTTTTGCAAATACAAGGAGAAAAGCCGTCACGCTCGCAAAAAAGGCCACTAATGAAGTTGAAAAACTTTTGTCTAAGCCTGTGAAGCGTGCCCTGACGCGTGACGCTCAGAAAGTCTTATCATCTGGAGAGAGAACAAGGATCAGTGAGTTACTCGCTGAATTGGTTGAGCATGGAACAGCTTTTCATCACGCTGGTTTGGGTGGTGGACACCGCAGAGTAATAGAAGATTCTTTCCGACGTGGGAAAATTAAGGTGCTAACAGCTACACCTACATTGGCTTTCGGCGTAAACTTGCCAGCCAGAACCGTTGTAATTCAAGATTATAGGCGATACGAACCAGGATACGGTTACTATCCCATCAGCGTTCTAGAGTACAAACAGATGGCAGGCAGAGCTGGAAGACCAAAATATGACAAGGTTGGAGAGGCAATACTTACAGCCAAAACCAGTGACGAAGCAGACTACTTAATGGAAAGCTACATTCTTGCAAAACCAGAGAGAATATGGTCAAAACTTGCAGTTGAAAGAATCTTAAGATCTCACGTGCTGGCAACAATAGCAGCAGATTTCGCCCACACAGAAAGAGGAATCTACGAGTTCTTCGGAAGAACCTTTTACGCATACCAATACGATGTCAAAGCAATTAAGAGCGTAATAGCCAAAATTCTGAAGTACCTGTACGACGAGGAAATGATCGACGTTGCTGGCGATGACATTTTCGCCACGAAATTTGGAAAACGAGTAAGCGAACTATACATAGACCCAGTTTCAGCCGTCATAATCCGCAACGCGTTAAGACTCAAACCCGCATACTTAACCGACTTAAGTCTCCTCCACATGATTGCTCACACTCCCGACATGGCTCCAAAACTGAGACCATACACACAAGAAATAGACCAAGTAGCAATTTTCATGGAAGAACACAAAGAAGAGTTTCTAATGGATATACCGGATGAGTGGGAAGACAGAATAGCCTACGAAGAACTCCTAGGAGAAGTAAAAACCGCCATGGTCTTGAAAGGCTGGATCGAAGAAATGAGCGAAGATCAAGCAATTGAAAAGTTCCGAGTGCAACCAGGAGACCTTTACAGAACAATTCAAAATGCAAAATGGCTGCTTCATGCCACCCATGAACTAGCTCTTCTTTTCGGCAACAAACAAGTGCGGCCACAAACTCTTAGGCTCATGGAAAGAATAGAGAAAGGAGTGAAGAAAGAATTACTGCCAATTGTTAAGCTTGAAGGAGTGGGCAGAGTCCGCGGACGTATACTCTACAACGCTAGATACAAAACGATAGAAGACATAAAACACGCAGCCATCAAGGACTTGGTAAGCCTGCCGCTGATCGGACCAAGACTGGCAAAGAAAATTAAAGAACAAGTAGGCGGCTTTGTTAGAAAAGAAGAGTGGAAGAAACTTGAAAAAGGAGAAGAATGGGAACAAAAGGCTTTAACAGAATACTAAGCTAATCCTCTAACCTCGCGTTCTTCCCTTGTTTTCTTGACCATACGCTCAACTTGCTCCAAGGCAGTTCCCAAATAATTCCTCGGATTCAAAGCTTCGTCAATCTCCTTTTCGCTTAATTTTTCACTCACAACCTTATCTTCTAAGAGGATTTCCCTGAAATCCCGCTTTTCCATTTTACTTTTCATCGCCAGTTTTCTGAGGAACTCATGAGCTTCTTGGCGACTTACACCCTTCTTTGTTAATGCAATCATGACTGCTTCGGACATGACACGACCTTGAGTTAATTCAATGTTTTTCACCATGCGTTGTTCATCAACGTATAGGTTAGCTACTACGTTGCTCATCAAGAAAAGCATGTAGTCAACTAAGATGCATGCCTCAGGAATTATGAACCGCTCTGCAGACGACTGTGTTAAGTCTCTCTCATGCCAAGTTATAACATTCTCCAACGCAGGAAAAACGAGGCTTCTGACAATTTTGGCTAAACCGCAAATCTTTTCACAGGTTATTGGATTCCGCTTGTGAGGCATTGTTGAGCTGCCAACCTGCTTTTTCGCTTCGAAAGGTTCGAAAAGTTCTCCAATTTCTGGTCTTTGTAGCTCCCGAATTTCAGTGGCAAAATTATCAAGCGTCGAAGCAATCACAGCCGATAAACATACAAGTTCAGCATGGCGATCCCTCTGCACGATCTGCGTCGAAATCTCAGCAGATTTAATTCCTAACCGTTGCATAACCAGCTCTTGAATCTTCATAGCATGAAGCCCTAAACCAGCTTGCGTGCCTACTGCTCCGCTCATTTTTCCAACTAAAACACGCTCCTTGCATTGCCTAAGCCTCTGAACATGCCTTGAGATCTCACGCATCCAAACCGCAAACTTGAAGCCCAACGTTATTGGTAAGGCATGCTGGCCATGAGTCCTACCCATCATCAACGTGTTTCTATATTGCAGAGCATTTTCCATTAGAATTTTCTCAAAATCATCTAACCGTTTCTCAATTAATCCCAAAGCTTCTTTTAGCTGAAGTGCTCTTGCAGTATCCACAATGTCATAGCTTGTCGCTCCAAGGTGAACATATGCCCCGCTTGGTCCGCAAGCTTCAGCTAAAGCTCTAACCAAAGAAGCAATATCATGCCTTATTTCACGTTCAATCTCTTTTATCCGGCTTAATTTAACATGCTTCGTAGAAGCCATAGCTGCTATTTTTTCAGCATCTTCCCTTGGTATGTCGCCAACCTCAGCATGGGCCCAGGCTAAAGCTGCTTCTACATCCAACATCCTTTGAACACGTGTTTCTTCCTCGAAGATTCTTCTCATTTCAGGAGTTCCGTAACGGCCCGTGTCTATAGGAAGAATAGGCAAATTATCTCTCCCTGCAAAATTAGATAAGTCGATTAAGGATTAATGCTTTACCGTTTCAAGAGGCTTCTTCCAGATGGGAGCAATAACCGCTATCGTAAGCAAAAAGAACGAAAATGTCGCAAAAAAAGCAGTTACCATGCTTAAAATGGTAGAGCATAAAGACGCTGAAACCTTCGGACTGGCATCACCAACAACTGTGATCATAGGAAAATCCATCGGAGATTTACAAGACAAAGATCCAAGCTCACCTGTACTTATTGGTCATGTCTTTTCAAAAATTCTTATGTCAGATGCGCCACAACCAATAAAATTCCATGAAGGAACGTTTGTTTTTGAGGGAAGAATCTATTCGCTTAACACGGAATTTTCCAGTGCGGAGTTCGTCACTGAAAAACTGAATCAGAATCTAAGAAATGCAAAGGCCCTTATCAAGGATTTTGAGGGCGGCTTCGCTTTTGCTGTGGCTGAATCTGGAAGACTTATGGCTGGGAGAGACTCTTTAGGGTTATACCCACTCTACTACGGTGAAAACACGGATTTGGCTGCATTAGCATCTGAGCGCAAGGCATTATGGAAAATTGGAATAAAAGAAGTGCATTCCTTCCCGCCAGGGCACATAGCTGTCGTTGATAAACATGGTTTCAGGTTTAAGCCCGCAAAAACACTCGCTCATGCAAGAACAAAGCAAATAACTATGCAAACTGCAGCCAAAAAATTAAGCAGCCTTTTGCAACAATCCGTCAAACAGAAAGTTTCGGGACTTAAAGAAGTCGCAGTCGCCTTCTCCGGTGGTTTAGACAGCACCATAATCGCATCTTTAGCCAAAAAATTCGGAGTAGAAGTGCACTTGATCTCTGTAAGCCTAAAAAACCAGCCTGAAATTGAACAAGCGAAAAAGGCGGCGGAAGCGCTGAACCTGTCACTTCACATTTGTCTTTACAGTGAAAAGACAGTAGAGAAAGTTCTTCCAAAAGTTTTGTGGCTGATTGAAGAGACAAATCCTGTCAAAACAAGCATAGGCATTCCAGTCTTTTGGACAGCGGAAGAAACTTCGAAAATGGGATTTAAAATCATGTGTGCTGGGCAAGGTGCAGATGAACTTTTCGGAGGCTACAAGCGATACTTGAATGATTACATGCGGTATGGCACAGAATCTGTGCGGAAAACTATTTTCAACGACATCGCAGGAATGTATGAAAACAACTTTGAAAGAGACAACAAAATCTGCAACTTCCACAACGTAGAACTTCGCCTACCCTTTGCAACACATCAGCTGGCAAAATT
>JAOZHM010000038.1 GCA_026014845.1 Candidatus Bathyarchaeota archaeon | reverse complement strand
TAATAACTCCGGATGGAGAAATGAAGGGGTCAGAAGTTCGTGGACCAGTGGCAAAAGAGGCTGCTGAAAGATGGCCAAGAATAGCAAGTGCCGCAAGCATAATACTGTAGGAGGAAGAACATGCAAGTAATAAAACCTGTAAGGAAACCAACGAAACAGAGAAAAATGCTCTTCCAAGCACCAGACCACATACGCCACAAACATTTTGCAGCACCCCTTTCACCAGAGCTAAGAGCCTCACGTGGGGTGAGAGCCATACCAGTCAGAAGCGGAGACGCAGTCCGCATAATGCGAGGGGACCGCAAAGGATTTGAAGGAAAAGTCACCCGAATAGACAGAAAAAAATATAGAATTTACGTTGAAGGGCTAACGCGAGAAAAAGTTGACGGAACCACAATATCTGTTCCCATCCACCCTTCAAAGGTCATGATAACAAACTTAAATCTTGAAGATAAATGGCGAAAGCAAGTTCTGGAAAGAAAAAGAAAAGCTCCCGAGATTATAGAGGAGGTTGCAGAGAAACCTCCTTCAGAAGAGATTGCTGAAATAAAAGAAGCTGTAGAAGAGAAAGTACCGAAAAAGAAACCAAAAAGAAGAAAGACCAAAGTGGTTAGAAAGCCAGCAGAAAAGAAAGTAGAAGAAAAACCGAAAAAACCCAAAAAACGGAAAAAAGCGAAGAGAACCAAGAAAAAGAAAACCAAAGAAACTAAAAAAGAAGAGAAGCCAAAAACGAAGAAAACAAGAGCTAAGCGTAAAACAACCAAGAAAACCAAAGGAGAAAAATAATTTTGGCTAGAAAAGGAGGATCAACAGGGTTAAAACGTAAACCCGCACCGAAGTTCTGGCCAATACATAGAAAAGAGTTTGTCTGGGTTGTAAGGCCTTCCCCTGGACCACATTCTCTTAAAAACTGCTTACCATTAACCATAGTTTTACGTGACATTCTTAAATTTGCCAAAACAAGAAAAGAGGCTAAAACAATAGTTTCACAAGGAAAAGTGTATGTCGATGGCAAGGTTAGGCGAGAAGACGACTTTCCAGTGGGCTTAATGGATGTTATTTCCATATCAGACATTGACAAATACTTCCGTATAGTGCCATCCCGTAAAGGCTTAATTCTTCACCCAATCAGTAAAGAAGAATCAAACTTTAAACTGTGTAGAATAGAAAACAAGAAAGTTGTTGAAAACGGGCATGTACAACTCAACCTGCATGATGGCTCAAACATACTGGTGAAGGTTGCCGATCCAAAGAAGCCACAAGAGGACACATACAAGACTTTGGACAGTGTAAAAATAAACTTGCCCGAAAGACAAATACTTAAACAAGTAAAAATGAAAAAAAACGATTTTGCAATGATAACAAGTGGAAAAAACATCGGAAAACATGGCAAGATAATTGAAATAGAAAAAACGAAGGGAAAGAAACGTACGAACGCCCTTGTAACAATCGAGGACAAGAAAGGAAACCGTTATCAGACAATATTGAACTTTGTTTTTGCAATAGGCGAAGAACAGCCGTTAATATCCATGCCGGAGGCAGCTCAGATTGTCTGAGGATGAGATACTAAAGGGATGGAAAGAAAGCCCCATGCTTAAACCGAAAATCGAAAAGGTTGTCGTTAACATCTGTGTTGGAAAGTCTGGGGAGCCCGTGGAAAAAGCCTCAAAGGTTCTGAAAGATTTAACGGGTCAAAATCCATGTAAGAGAAAGGCTAAGCAAACCATTAGAGAGTTTGGAATAAGAAAAGGTGAACCAATAGCATGTATTGTAACGCTTAGAAAACAGAAGGCAACAGATTTCCTGAAAAAAGTTTTGCCCGTTGTCGAGAATAGAATCTCTGAGAATTCCTTCGACAAATATGGCAACTTCTCCTTTGGCATAAAAGAACACATTGAAATTCCAGGGGTAAAATATGAACCTGAAATCGGCATATTCGGCATGAATGTCTGCGTCTCTCTCAGCCGCCCCGGGTATCGAGTGAAAAAAAGGCGGAGAGAGAAAGCGAAAATCGGTTCAAAGCACATGTTAACACTGGAAGAAGCTATGGTGTTCGTCAAAGGTGCCTTGGGAGTCGAGATAGTATAGTTTTTGGAGAGATGGGTGTGGGCAAAAAGAAACCTAAAAAAGAAAGAAAATATGGCAAAGGAACAAGACAGTGCATTAGATGCGGCTCTTACGGGCCTGTTATTCGACGTTACAATTTATATTTATGTCGGCAATGTTTTAGGGAGGTAGCTGAAAAACTCGGTTTCAAAAAGTACGAGTAACGAGGAAATTAAGATGGACACTTTGGCAAACGGTTTAACAACCATCATAAACAACGAGATGCGCAACAAGCGTGAGTGCTTAATTAGTCCAGCCTCTAAACTTTTGGGCAGAGTTTTAAGGGTTATGCAGTTAAACGGTTACATTGGAGAATTCGAATTCATTGATGACAGCCGGTCCGGAAAGTTTAGGGTCCAACTTTTGGGAAGAATAAACAAATGCGGAGCCATTAGACCGCGCTTTCCGGTTAAAGTAGATGAATTTGAAGAATGGGAGAAGAAATTCCTTCCATCAAGAGACGTTGGCCTACTAGTTGTCTCAACTCCGAAGGGAGTGCTGTCTCACAAAGAGGCAAAGGAAAAACACATCGGAGGTAGGCTATTAGCACTCGCTTATTAGAAAAGGTGCCTTTAATGCGAGCCATAGAAGTCTCAAAAACTATTCAGATTCCAGATGACGTAGAGGTTTCAGTAGAAGGACGGAAAGTCACGGTTAAAGGTCAAAAGGGAACATTAACCCGTGACTTTTCTCACGCTCCGATCTCGATCAAACTCGAAGGAAAAACTATTCGTGTTTGGGTTGAGTGGCCAAGGAAAAAAGAGGCAGCCCTCGTAGGCACCCTTCATTCGCACATCCAGAACATGATTACCGGAGTTAGGAAGGGCTTCACATACAAATTGAAAATAGTTTTCTCACACTTTCCAATATCAGTTAAAGTTAAAGATAAAACCATTCTAATTGAC
>JAOZHM010000005.1 GCA_026014845.1 Candidatus Bathyarchaeota archaeon | reverse complement strand
TGTTTTTAATTGCCTTTTTGATGTGTTGGACTCCTGGAATAAACCGCATTAAGAAGCCTACTGTAAGGTGTAGATCTTGCTTTTCTGCTGTTTCTTGCAATTTTTCCGCTTGCTTCACGTTTGTTGCCATTGGTTTTTCAACTAAGACATGTTTTTCTGCTTTCAAGGCTTTTAGTGCTTGTTTTGCAAGGTTTGTTGACCACGTACAGATGCTTATCGCTCTGATGTCTTTTCTTTTCAGCATTCTTCCGAGGTTTGTGTAGGGTTTTGCACCAAATTGCTTAGCCACGGCTTTGGCTCTTTCAGCGTTTATGTCACAAACTGCTAAAAGCTCTGTTTCATCTAACTCTTTGTAAACTCTCGCTTGGTTTCTTCCCCAGAACCCTGTTCCAATAACTGCAACACCTAACTTTTTCATTTTGTCCAAACTCCTCTTCCTAAACCACGGTATATGAGCCCTTCCCTTTCAACTTTTTTGGGATCGACAACGCCTTCAAGATCAACTATAGCAGCTGGCATCTTTGCCATGATTTTCAGTTTCTTTAGGTTTAAACGTTTGAACCGGTCGTGACCTGTAAATATCACTATGCAGTCTACGCCCTCCATGGCTTCCGTTAAATTTCTCTTGAAGGGATGACTCAAATCAGCCAAGTCTTTAACTGATAAATATGGATCATAAAGGCTGACTTTGGCACCTTTAGTCTCCAGAATTTTAGCAAGTTTCTCGGCTGAAACTTTTGGTATGTCCTTCATGTTTGGTGTTCGTGAAATTCCCAGCAGAGAAATTTTTGCCCTTCTCAAGGTCTTTCCACAGCTTCTTAACGTTTCTCTTATCAAACTGACCGCATGTTTTAAAATCTCCTCGTTTATCTCTCTGGCAATTGAAGGAATTCGGAGTTTCATGTTCAAGTTTTCAGCTTCCTCCAATAATAGATATGGCTCTTCACGTATGTTTCTGCAAGTAAGTGTTGGCGAGACAAGTGTGCCATGTGCACTTGTTTCTGCAAGTTCTTTGGCCTTAAGGTAATCTATGCCCGCTTTTTCACAAAAGCAAGCGAATTCATTAGCCAAAGCAACGTTGGCATAATACTGTACGGATTCAAAGAGTATTGTCGCTTCCGCTGTTTTCACATCGTCCGTCTTTACCACACCGTTTTTTGCGATGGTTCCTAGAACAATTGAGGCAGCGTTTAAGCTGTCCTTGTCCGTTGCTGCTACAATCCGCTTACAATCAGCCAATTTTTCCAAAGTTTGTTCGTCTAAAACTCGAACTGGGCTGTAGGCTAGGCCGAAATCGACTCCAACTTTAAATCCGGAGGTGTTTTCTAAGGTCTCTCTGATTAACGTCTCTGCTGTGGCTGGTCCAACAGCACTCATGACAATGACCAGTGAGCCGCGTCGGAGACTTGAACCCACCTGCTTGCATACCTTTTCTATGTGTGAATAGTTGACCTTTTTCTTTCTGTCAATCTTTGCTTGAGTTGTTATCAATATGACGTCGCTTTGCGCGACAGCCGCTTTAACATCGTTTGTAGCTTTTATACATCCATTTTTCACATGTTTCTTCAGCAAAGGTTCAACTCTACTTTTTAGAAAGGGAGATTTTCCTCTTGTAAGACGGTTTACTAATGCTCGGTCTGCGTCAACGCATATTATCTTGAATCCAGCTTCAGAGAAGAGGTAAGCGTGAAGAACACCGTTTCGTCCACAACCTATGATGCTAACCCTATATTTTCTGCGCTTCTCGACATTATCTATGTCTTCTGGTTTTATATGCAGTATCAATGTTGACATCTGGTATTCTCCATGATTTATGAGAAACTGATTTAACTGTTTAAGCTGTCAATTACTCTTTTAAGTCTTAAACTATATTCTTTGACGAGTTGTAAGGCTTTTTTCTCTGTCTTTGCTTCTGAATACAGCCTGTAAATGGGCTCTGTTCCGCTTGGACGCATTAGAATTGCGCTTTTATCCTCGAACCATATTTTGACTCCATCAATCGTGTTCAAGTTTAATCCGCTCAGTTGTTCAATTAATTTCTCAAGGACTTTCTCTCTAACCTCGTTTGGGCATTCAACCTTACCCTTTTCAATGAAGTATTTTGGCAGTTTTCCAAGCAGATTTGAAAGTTTTTCACCAGTTTTAGCCATGATGTCTAGGATTAGGGCTGTCGCCATCGCTCCGTCTCTAACCGATTGGTGAGGTCCGTAAAAGATTCCTCCATTTTCCTCCCCGCCAAGTTTTGCATTTATCTTCTTCATGGTTTGGGAGACTGTTATGCTTCCTACTTTTGTCCATACAATTTCTCCGCCATAAGAGTCCGCTATGTCCTTAACCAAGGTTGAGGAACTTACTGGTGTAACAATTTTCTCGTCTGGGTTATCCTTTAAAAAGTGTTTTTCAACTAAGGCGAAGGTTTCGTCTCCCCAATGAATTTCCCCGTTTTCGTCAACGAATATTGAGCGGTCAGCATCACCATCGTATGCAACGCCTGAATCTGCACCTACGGCTTTCACTGTCAGGGCTAAATCCTTGAGGTTTTCTGGGCGAGGTTCTGGTAATCTTCCGGGAAATGTTCCGTCAATATTTGCGTTTATGGTTGTAACTTTGCATCCTAACTCTCGAAGCAGTCGTGGGGCGACTAGGCTGCCCACACTGTTTGCAGTATCGACAACAACATGGTAGTGTTTTTTCGATATTCCAGCAACATTTACATGCCTTTTCATTGCTTCTATGTAATCATCAATCACTCCGGGAAGGTCACGTGTTGCTCCTAGATTGTCCCATTCAGCGTAACGCATCTTCTCATCGAAGAATATGTTTTCAATTCGAATTTCCTGTTCTCGCGAAAGCTCTATTCCGTCGTTCCACACAACTTTTATTCCATTGTATTGCGGTGGGTTATGCGACGCAGTTACTATCACCCCACCGTCCGTTTTATGGTTTTTCACAGTGAATTGTAGTGCTGGAGTAGGCGACATCCCAGCGAAAAACACGTTGCATCCTGTTGCATTTAAACCAGCAATAACCGCCCGTGTAAGCATTGGACTGCTTGTTCTAGCGTCATATCCAACTACAAGATTTCCACACTGGAAGAATGTTCCTATCGCGCTTCCAATTTTAATTACCATTTGCGAGGTTAATTCTTTGTTAACAACTCCACGGATTCCATTTGTCCCAAATAATCGTCTTGGACCTAACATGCGTCATACTCCAACCTAAATAATGTTCTTAGATGTTAATACGCTTTCATGGGTTTTCACCGTTTTAAACTGCAAGCTTATATTTGATCGTTTTTAATAAAACGATTTCGTGAAAGGGTGAAAACATTGAAGGTTAGGCTTCATGAAATGAGCTGGACCGAAGCCAAAGATTATTTCAAGAAAAATGACATCGCACTTCTCCCAGTTGGTTCAAACGAGCAGCACGGTCCGCAAAATCCTCTTGGAACAGACCATTTGATAGCTAAGGCTGTAGCCGAAGAAACAGCTAAACGCGCAGGAGTGCTTTGCCTACAAGTGATTCCCTTCGGGGTTAGTTCCCATCATAAACAGTTTTGGGGAACCATTTTCATATCGCCTAAAACGTTCAAAAGCTATGTGAAAGAAGTATGCTTATCGCTTAACTATTATGGCGTTAGAAAAATTGTGGTAGTTAACGGACACGGCGGCAACCGCTGTGCTCTCATGGAGATGGCTAGAGAACTTAGAGAAAAAGGAGTTTTTGTGTCTATCTTTCAATGGTGGTCAGTTGTAAACAAACTTTTGCCAAACCTTTTTGAGCTAGAAGAAAGAGGACATGCTGCAGCTGAGGAAACATCAGTGAATTTGGCTTTACACCCGCAGATTGTGGGTATGAATAGGGCTGTGGATGAAGAACCTCGCAAACACTCTGTACAAACAGAAGGCATGACGCTTCCCTTGGACACCGTGGACTATACAAGTTCAGGCGTGTTTGGAAAGTCAACAACAGCCTCTGCAGAAAAAGGCAAAAAAATTTTTGAAGCTACTGTGAACGAACTGGTTAAACATGTAAATCTGCTCAAAGAGACGAAGATTGAGGATTTGATAAGTAAATCTAAAGTCTAGAGAATGCTTCTTTCTTTTAAGCGTGGAGAGATCAAACTCTCATGTTGCGTTAACAACGATAAAAGAAGACTTGCGCATAATCTAATACCTCTCTTTTTATAACCCATTCACGACGAGATTTCTTCAAATCGAAGCAAGATTTAATTTCAACCGTAAATCTAGAAATAAAAGGACAAGCTATAAGCGGGGGTTGCCAAGCCAGGTCAAAGGCGCAGCCCTGAGGCGGCTGTCCTGTAGGGGTTCGTGGGTTCAAATCCCACCCCCCGCACTACAATGTCGAAAATGTGTGTCCAATTTTGGGGTCCTTTTTCTCGACACGGAGCTTAGAACAAGATCTTTTCGTCCCTAAATTAAGAAAAGATAAAGTAGAGCATTAGCATGAAAAAGAACTCACTGGCGTCTAACAGATGGGTGAACCGAGGTTTATGCTTGAAAAAAAGCGCGCGCGATATCTCGCGAGGCATAGACAGGCATTCATGCAAGAGGCTATTTCTTATTATCGCTTTAGCCTTGGTGTACATAACCTCCAGAACTGTTCGTAGACTCTACATGACCTCTGATTTTACAAATTACAATTACAAAATCTCTCATTTCTTGCAAAACTATATTTTCATCCAGTTGGTAATTTACGAAATTGTAAAACTCTCGGCAAATGATACGAGATGGAGTGCAATGAAACTATTAGAAAAAGTGGCCAAAAGGAAAGTTGAAATTGTTGATTATGATCCTCAATGGCCTGTGTTGTATAAGAAGGAAAAAGCTCTGATTCAGAAGGTTATTGGGCATATTATTGTGGCAATTGAGCACATAGGGAGTACTGCTGTTCCAGGTTTGGGCGCAAAACCAATAATTGACATAATGGTCACCCTCAATCATCTTAACGACGCTGAGAAGTGTATCGAACCCCTTGAAAGCATCGGTTACGAGTATGTTCCTGAATATGAGGAATCAATTCCAGAAAGGCGATATTTCCACAAAGGTCATCCTCCCAAAGAACAACATTACCACTTGCATATGGTTGAACTGACAAGTGATTTCCGCAAGAAGCATTTACTATTTCGTGATTATCTTCGCACTCGTCCAAAGGTAGCTCAAAAGTATTATGAGTTGAAGAAAAGATTAGCTATCAAGTACGGCTCAGACCGTGAAGGTTACACTAACGCCAAAACATCATTCATCGAATCTGTAATCGCTAAGACAAGCCATAAGCATACATGATTTTTTTATTTCTATTTTCTAAATTTGGTTTATTTTTAGAAATTCTATTCTTTTATCCCGTTTAGAATCTAAAAATTGGAAATTCTTCAGTGTTACCTGAGAAGATCAACAAACATAAACACACAATTAGGTTGAGTGGTGATATCCACAAAGTAGGGAGGCTGGAGAGAAGTAAGAGGTTGGAAAGAGGTTGACCAGGCACACGAAGTGTGCGAAAATAGAAGATTGTTC